>JBQGFI010000164.1:0-16173 GCA_052040065.1 Marmoricola sp. | reverse complement strand
CGAGCGGAAGACCGCCGCCGAGGCGCTGGCAGCACAGGGTCTCGCGCCCGTCGAGCTCGCCGCCAAGGAGGGCCTCGCGCTGATCAACGGCACCGACGGCATGCTCGGGATGCTCGTGCTCGCGCTGCACGACCTCGACCTGCTGGTGCGCACCGCCGACGTCGCCGCGGCGATGAGCGTCGAGGCGCAGCTCGGCACCGACCGGGTCTTCGCCGAGGAGCTGCAGGCGCTGCGGCCCCACCCGGGTCAGGCCGCCAGCGCCGCCAACCTGCGCGCGCTGCTCGAGGGCTCCGGGGTCGTCGCGAGCCACCGCGGACCCGACTGCCTGCGCGTGCAGGACGCCTACTCGCTGCGCTGCTCGCCGCAGGTGCACGGCGGCGTGCGCGACACCCTCGACCACGCCCGCCTCGTCGCCTCCCGCGAGCTGGCCAGCGCCGTCGACAACCCGGTCGTGGCCGACACCGACGACCCGCGCCTCGAGTCCAACGGCAACTTCCACGGCGCCCCGGTCGCCTACGTGCTCGACTTCGCCGCCATCGTGGCCGCCGACCTGGCCTCGATCAGCGAGCGGCGCACCGACCGCTTCCTCGACAAGGCCCGCAACCACGGCCTGCCGCCGTTCCTCGCCGACGACCCCGGGGTCGACAGCGGGCTGATGATCGCGCAGTACACCCAGGCCGCCGTCGTCTCCGAGCTCAAGCGCCTCGCCGCCCCCGCCAGCGTCGACTCCATCCCCTCCAGCGCGATGCAGGAGGACCACGTCTCGATGGGCTGGTCGGCCGCCCGCAAGGGGCGCCGCGCCGTCGACGGCCTGGCGCGCGTGCTCGCCGTCGAGGTCATGGCGGGCGCCCGCGCGCTCGACCTGCGCCGGCCGCTCGAGCCCGCGCCCGCGACCGAGGCTGTCGTGCGCCGCCTGCGCGACGCCGGCGTGCACGGCCCCGGCCCCGACCGTCACCTGGCCCCGGAGATCGAGACCACCCACCAGCTCGTCGTCAGCGGGGCCGTCGTGGCCGCCGCCGAGTCCGTCATGGGAGAGATGCAATGACCGAGACCACCCCCGGGACCAACCCGCGTCTGCCGATCCACGCCCCCCGCGGCCCCGAGCTGTCCGCGCGCTCGTGGCAGACCGAGGCGGCGCTGCGGATGCTGATGAACAACCTCGACCCTGAGAACGCCGAGCGCCCCGAGGACCTCGTCGTCTACGGCGGCACCGGCAAGGCCGCGCGCAGCTGGGAGGCGTACGACGCCCTCGTCCGCACGCTGCGCGCCCTGCACGACGACGAGACGCTGCTGGTGCAGAGCGGCAAGCCGGTCGGCGTGATGCGCACCCACGAGTGGGCGCCGCGCGTGCTGATCGCCAACTCCAACCTCGTGGGCGACTGGGCCAACTGGGAGGAGTTCCGTCGCCTCGAGGACCTCGGCCTGACGATGTACGGCCAGATGACGGCCGGCTCGTGGATCTACATCGGCACCCAGGGCATCCTGCAGGGCACCTACGAGACCTTCGCGGCCGTCGCGGACAAGCGGTTCGGGGGGACGCTGGCCGGCACCATCACGCTGACCGCGGGACTGGGCGGCATGGGCGGCGCGCAGCCGCTCGCGGTGACGATGAACGACGGCGTCGCCATCTGCGTCGAGGTCGACCAGACCCGCATCACCCGGCGCCTGGAGCACCGCTACCTCGACGTGCAGGCCGACGACCTCGACCACGCCTGGGAGCTGGCGGTCGCCGCGCGCGACGAGCGGCGTCCGCTCTCCATCGGCCTGCTCGGCAACGCCGCCGAGGTCTTCCCGGCCGTGCTCGAGCGGGACCTCCCGGTCGACGTCGTCACCGACCAGACCAGCGCGCACGACCCGCTGTCGTACCTGCCCGTCGGCGTGCCCTTCGGCGACTGGCACGACGCCGCGCGCCGCGACCCCGACGGCTTCACCAAGGACGCGCAGGCCTCGATGGCCGCCCACGTGCGCGCCCTGGTCGAGCTGCAGGACCGGGGCGCCGAGGTCTTCGACTACGGCAACTCCATCCGCGACGAGGCCCGCAAGGGCGGCTACGACCGGGCCTTCGAGTTCCCGGGCTTCGTGCCGGCCTACATCCGGCCGCAGTTCTGCGAGGGCCGCGGTCCCTTCCGGTGGGCGGCGCTCTCCGGCGACCCCGCCGACATCGCCGCCACCGACCGCGCCGTGCTCGAGCTCTTCCCCGACGACGAGCGACTGCGCCGCTGGATCACCATGGCCGGCGAGCGGGTGCACTTCCAGGGCCTGCCCGCGCGCATCTGCTGGCTCGGCTACGGCGAGCGCCACCGCGCCGGGCTGAGGTTCAACGAGATGGTCGCCAGCGGCGAGCTCAAGGCCCCGGTCGTGATCGGCCGCGACCACCTCGACTGCGGCTCGGTCGCCTCGCCGTACCGCGAGACCGAGGCGATGCTCGACGGCTCCGACGCCATCGCCGACTGGGCGCTGCTCAACGCGCTGGTCAACACGGCGTCCGGCGCGACCTGGGTGAGCATCCACCACGGTGGCGGGGTCGGCATCGGCCGCTCGATCCACGCCGGCCAGGTGTGCGTCGCCGACGGCACCGCGCTGGCCGCCGAGAAGCTCGAGCGGGTGCTGACCAACGACCCGGGCATGGGCGTCATCCGCCACGTCGACGCGGGCTACGACCGCGCCGCCGAGGTCGCCGCCGAGCGCGGGGTGCGGGTGCCGATGGCCGAGCGCGACTGAGGCCGCCGCCGGGCGCGCGTTGCGTTCGTGTGAACGCCGCCCGCGGGGCTTCCCGCGCATGGTTGCGCAGGTCTACCTTCACCTGCAGGGGGCCATGGGAGGGAGACCCGGGATGACCGACCTCGTACCGCGGAGCACGCCGAGCCTCGGCGCTCAGCTGAGACGTCGCAAGCCCATCGACCTGGCGCGCTCGGGCCACGGAGGCGAGCTGGAGCGCAGCTTCGGCACCTTCCAGCTGATGATGTTCGGTGTCGGCGCGACCGTCGGCACCGGCATCTTCTTCGTCCTGCAGGAGGCGGTGCCCGACGCGGGACCGGCGGTCATCGTGGCCTTCCTGATCGCCGGGCTCGGCGCCGGGCTCTCGGCGCTGTGCTACGCCGAGGTCGCCGGCACCATCCCCGTGAGCGGGTCGACGTACTCCTACGCCTACCACTCGATGGGCGAGCTCGTGGCGATGGTGGTCGCCGCCTGCGTGCTGCTGGAGTACGGCGTGGCGGCCTCGGCCGTCGCCGTCGGGTGGAGCGGCTACTTCAACGAGCTGCTCTCCAACCTGATCGGGACCGGGCTGCCCGACGCCCTCTCGTACTCGCCGGTGCCGTACGAGGACAACACCACCGGGCTGATCAACCTGCCCGCGGTGGTGCTCGTGGTCATGTGCGCCGTGCTGCTGGTCCGCGGCGCCAGCGAGTCGGCGCGGGCCAACACCATCATGGTGGTCA
Organism: Marmoricola sp.; assembly: GCA_052040065.1. Lineage (GTDB taxonomy): Bacteria > Actinomycetota > Actinomycetes > Propionibacteriales > Nocardioidaceae > Marmoricola. The sequence continues at coordinate 12,733 of JBQGFI010000164.1, read as the reverse complement.
TCAAGCTGGCCGTGCTGATGATGTTCGTCGTGATCGGCTTCACCGCCTTCCAGGCCGACCACTTCCAGGGCTTCTGGGACGCCGGCCCCAAGGGCATCGGTGCCGCCGCGGCGACGATCTTCTTCTCCTTCATCGGGCTCGACGCCGTGTCGACCGCCGGCGAGGAGGTGCGCGACCCCCAGCGTGCGCTGCCGCGCGCGATCATGGGCGCGCTCGTCGTCGTGGTCTCGGTCTACGTGCTCGTCGCCGTGGCCGGCGTCGGGTCGCAGCCCACCGAGGAGTTCGAGAGCCCCGAGCAGCAGTCGGCCGGCCTCTCGGTGATCCTGGGCAACATCACGGGCAGCAGCGTGCCCGGCACCGTCCTGGCGGCGGGCGCGGTGATCTCGATCTTCTCCGTCACGCTGGTCACGCTCTACGGCCAGACCCGGATCCTCTTCGCGATGGGCCGCGACGGGATGCTCCCCGACCGCTTCGCCTCGGTGAACCCGCGCACCCTGACCCCGACGTACAACACCGTCGTCGTCGCGGTGGTGGTCTCGCTCATCGCCGGCTTCGTCCCGGCGGACTACCTGTGGGACACCGTCTCCATCGGCACGCTCATCGCCTTCTCCGTCGTGGCGCTCGCGGTGATGGTGCTGCGGCGTACCGAGCCCGACCTGCACCGGCCCTTCCGGGTGCCGGGCTACCCCGTGACGCCGGTGCTGACGATCGTCGTGTGCGCCTACATCCTCTACGGCCTGCCGCTCGTCACGTGGGTGATCTTCCTGGTGTGGCTGGCGATCGTGCTCGGCTTCTACCTGCTGTGGGGACGCGGCAACGCCGCGCTCAACCGCGGGATCGTCGCCGACGCGGAGGCGCCCGACGGGAGCGCCCGATGACCCTCGTGGTGGGGCACCCCCCGCACAAGGAGGACCGGGGGGCGCTGCACCTGGCCGCCTCGCTCGCCCGGGCGGCCGGCGAGGACCTGCGGCTGGTCAGCGTCGTCCCGGCGGGCTGGCCGACGCCCGTCTCCGGCGGCCCCGACAAGGAGTTCGCGCGCTGGTCGCGGGAGTACGGCGAGCGCGCGGTCGCCGGCGCCGCCGTGGCCCTCGCCGAGCTCTGCAGCGACCTGCAGGCCGCGGCGGTCACGCGCTCGGGCTCCTCGGTCGCCGCCGAGCTCATCGAGGAGGCCGCCGAGGTCGGCGCCGGGATGATCGTGATCGGCTCCGGAAGCCACGGCTCCTGGGGGCACGTCGTGGTCAGCTCGACCGCCGACCGGCTGCTCCACTCCGCGCCCGTCCCCGTCGCGATCGCGCCCCGCGGCTACCGCACCGAGCCCGGCGGCCGGACCTTCCGGGTGACCTGTGCCTTCCGCGGCGACGAGGCCTCCCTCGCGGTGCTCGAGCGCACCGCCCGGATCTGCCGCGGGATCGGCGCCGAGCTGCGCGTGGTCACCTTCGCGGTGCGCGGTCGCACGATGTACCCCCCGGAGGTGCTCGGCGAGAACGACGTGCTCTCGGCGTACGTCGAGCAGGCGGAGAAGCGGCAGCACCAGGCCATCGAGGAGATCGTCGCCCCCGCCCTCGGCCGGGTCGAGAGCGCCGTCGCCGCCGGTCGCAGCTGGGCCGAGGCGCTGGAGCAGGTCGACTGGCACGGGCACGACGTGCTCGTCGTCGGCTCCTCCTCCGCCAGCCTGATGTCGCGCCTCTTCCTCGGCTCCAACGCCACCAAGATCATCCGCCACTCCCCGGTCCCGGTCGTCGTGGTGCCGTGAGGTGGGCGCGCCCGGGGGTGGGCAGAGTCACTGGTTGACCAGTGACTTCGCCGCTTCGCCAAGAAGATCTTGGTGGCGACGCGGCAGTCTCACTGGTTGACCTGTGACTCTGCCCCGGGGACGACGGCGCCCGCGGTCAGGAGGCGCGGGGGTCGTGCTGGCGGCGGGCGGCGTCGGCGCCGCCGGAGGCGGTGGAGAAGTCGGGGTCGGGGAAGCCGCTCTCGATCTCCACGACGCGCCCCTCCTCGGCCGACCGCTTGGCGGCGAGCATCACCTCGAGCGCATGACGGGCGTGCTCGGGGCGGGTGATCGTGGGCGTGCCCGAGTCGACGCAGTCGACGAGGTGCCGCAGGCCGTCGGTCCAGGGCCACATCGGGGCGCTCTCGGGCACGACCTCCCACGAGCCGCGCTCGTTGGACCACTGCTCGAAGCCCTCCGGCGCCCAGTCGTCCCCGAGCAGCTGCAGCACGCCGTCGCGGCCGTAGAGCTCGATGGCCGGCGACCGGTACTTCTGCATCGTGAAGCCGCAGGCGATGGAGGCGAAGCGGGCGTCGCCGAAGTCGAGCACCACGTGGGCGTTGTCGTCGCTGCGCACCTGCATCAGCTCGCCCTCGACCTCGCGCTCGGGGATGGCGACGCCCACCATGGCGGTCACGCGGCGCACGGGCCCGAAGAAGCCGCACAGGGCGGTGAGGTTGTAGACGCCGAGGTCGAAGAGGGCGCCGCCGCCGGGCTGGTAGAACCACTGGCCCCACCAGGGGCCGGCCCAGCCGTAGCGTGCCCGGCCCAGCAGCACCGGGCCGATCTCGCCCGCGCGGAGCCTGCGGTGCATCTCGCGGTAGGTGGGCGAGAGCAGGATGTGCGGCGCGCACACCAGCGTCCGGTCGGACGCCGCCGCGGCCTCGATCAGCGCGTCCGCCTCCTCCAGGGAGGTCGCCATCGGCTTCTCGACCAGCACGTGCTTGCCGGCCTCGAGGGCGCGGCGGGCGAGCTCGCCGTGCTCGTTCATGCTGGTGAGCACCAGCACCGTGTCGACGTCGTCGCGCCCGATCAGCTCCTCGGGCCCCGACAGGTCGGTGTCGACGCCGAAGCGGTCGGTCGTGGCCTTGCGCTTGTCGGGGTCGACGTCGTACGCCGCCACGAGCTCGACGCGGCCCTCGTGGGTCAGCCGCTCGATCAGGGTGGCGTAGGGACCCCAGAAGACGCTGCCGAGTCCGAGGACTCCGAGTCGCATGGGCATGTGCTCTCCTCTTGCTCTGCGTGGTGGGTGCGGTGGACGTGCGGGACGGGACGACGTGTCGTCACTGCGACCACTCGGGCCGCTGCCAGGGCATCTGGCGGGGCTCGGCGAGGCGGGTCGGCGGCGCGGAGAAGGCCATGATCAGCGCGCGCCGGGGACTGTCGCTGATGTTGGGGCCGGCGTAGTGGAGCGTGCGGCTGCTGTGGATCGTGGCCCCGCCCGCGGGCAGCGGACACGCGACCGCCTCCTCGACGAGCTCGGTGGAGGCGAGCTCCAGGCCGTGGGAGTCGGCGTTGATGAGCTGGTGCGGCTGCACGCCGAGATCGTGGCTGCCGGGCACGAACTGCATGCAGCCGTTCTCCAGCGTGGCGGGCTGCAGCGGCATCCAGATGCTCAGGGCGCGGTGCTCGAAGGCGGGGTCCCAGTAGGCCTCGTCCTGGTGCCAGGGGGTCGCGGCGCCGTCGCGGGGCGGCTTGCGGATCGCGTGCATGCCGGCCGCGGCGACGTCGTCGCCGAGCAGCGCCCTCGCCACCCGCCAGGCGTTGCGGTAGGCGAGGGTCTCGAGCAGCTCCGGGGCGTAGTGGTCGGGGTTGACGACCTGGGGCAGCGCGGGCGGGGCGTCGGCGTCGCCGGCCAGCTCGAGCCGGTCCTTGGCGTCGACCGGCGCGCCGGGCTCGAAGAGCCGGTCGTAGACGTCGCGCAGCTGGGCGACCTCGGCCTCGGTGGTGAGGAAGGGCAGCCGCAGGAAGCCGCGCTCGGCGTACCTGGCGACCTGCTCGCTGCTCAGGGTGACGGTGACCTCGTCGGCCTGGGTGTTGGTCTGGGTGCTCATGGGTGGGCTCCTGCACGAGGGGTGGCGGGACGTCCCATGCTGACCCGCGCGAGCTCGTCGGGTCTTGAACCAGCGGCGCCCGTGCTGGCCGTGGGGTGACCACCGACGACGCTGCGCGCGCGGGTGCGGAACTCCGTCGGCGTGCAGCCGTACACCTGGCGGAAGGCGCGGCTGAAGTGGGCCGCGTCGGCGAAGCCGTGGTCGCCGGCCACCGCCGCGACCGGTCGGTCGTCGCTGGCCAGCGCCGCACGGGCCCGGCTCACGCGCAGCGCCTGGAGGTAGGTCATCGGCGGCACCCCGACGACGCTCTTGAAGAGCCGGGCGAAGTGCTTGGTCGAGAGGTGGACGCTCGCGGCGACGGTCCCGAGGTCGAGGTCGGTCCCGGCGTGCTGCTCCATCAGCGTGATCGCCTCGGTGATCTCGCGGCGCACCGACCCGGTGGGCGGGCGGGGGTCGCCGCAGCGCTCGGTGAGCGTCGCGACCGTGAGCTCGGCGCACGCCCGCGCCCGCAGCGCGGCCACCGGCCCGGCCTCGGCGCCCCACCGGACGGTCTGCGCCACCCCGTCGGCGAGCTCGGCCCACGGCTCGCGCAGCCGCAGCGGCACGCCCAGGAGGCCGGAGAGCTCGATGGCGCCGAAGAGCTCCATCCGGAAGCCGAAGCCGCGGAAGCGCAACGGGTCGGGCCCGGCGTCGGCCGTCAGCCGCCCGGGCCCCGGCAGCAGCACGGCCACGTCACCGGGCTCGAGCACCTCCTGCTCCTCGCCCAGCTCGACCCGGCAGCGCCCGGTCACCACCCGGAAGACCTCGCCGTAGGGCTGCAGGTCGAGCGCGATGCGCCAGCCGGGCTCCACCTCGACGTCGTAGGTCTCGACCAGCCGGAAGGACGACTCGTGCCACAGGCCGTCGAGGTCGACGTGGGCCACGCGGCTACTCCTTGACCGCACCCGCGACGATGCCGCGGATGAAGGAGCGCTGGAACACGATGAACATCAACACGACCGGGGCCGAGACGATGACGGCCGCCGCGGCCATCCCGATCCGGTCGGTGCCGAAGCGGCCGGCGAAGAAGGCGAGCCCGAGCGGGGCCGTGCGCAGCGACTCGTCGGTCACCATCACCAGGGGCAGCAGGAACTCGTTCCAGGACCACATGAAGAGCAGGACCACGAGCGTGAGGACGGCGGGACGCCCGGGGGGCAGCGCCACCCGCACCAGCTTCTGGAAGGGGCCGGCACCGTCGACCTCGGCCGCCTCGAGCATGGCCCGTGGCACCGAGCGGAAGTAGGCGCGCATCCAGAAGGTGCCGAAGCAGACGTTGACCGCGATCTGCGGCAGCACCAGCGCGGCGTAGGTGTTGGTCAGCCCGAGGCCCCGCAGGTTGTAGTAGAGCGGCACGATCACGGCCTCGAAGGGCAGGATCATGCCGGCCATCATCAGGTAGAAGAGCACGTCGGCCCCGCGGAAGCGCATCGTGCCGAAGGCGTAGCCGGCCAGCACCGAGAGCACCGTGGTGCCGAGGACGACGCAGGCCGAGACGATCAGGCTGGTGCGCATGTAGGTGCCGAGCTGGGCGATCTCCCAGGCCTCGGCGAAGGTCTGCAGGTGGATCTCCTGCGGCAGGCTGAAGCCCGAGACGACCGCGTCGCGCGGGTTCAGCGAGAGCAGCAGCACCCCGACGATCGGGTAGACGGCCGTGATCGCGAAGAACGACAAGAAGCCGTAGGCGAGCACCTTCTCCTTGGTGGTGACCACGTCAGTCCCCCCTGCGCACGAAGCGATCGATGGCGAAGGTGACGGCGAAGACCAGCACCGAGAGCACCACGGCGATCGCGCAGGCCAGGCCGACCCGGCCGTCGACGAAGGCCCGGCTGTAGAGCAGCAGGCCGGGCACCGTCGTGGAGGTGCCGGGGCCGCCGCGGGTGAGCACGAAGACGAGGTCGAAGGTGCGCAGCGCCCCGATGATGGTCAGGGTCAGCACCACGCCGATCTCGTAGCGCAGGTGCGGGATCGTCACGGTGACCAGCTCGCGCACCCGCCCGCCCCCGTCGATGCGCACCGCGTCGTACATGGTGCCGGGGACCTGCTGGATGCCGGCCACGAAGAGCACCATGCACAGCCCCATCAGGCTCCAGCCGCCGATCAGCCCGATCGCGGGGAGGGCCCAGGTGAAGTCGCCGAGCCAGGGCCTGGCCAGGCCCCCGAGACCCACGGCGCTCAGCGTCTGGTTCAGCGGGCCGTCGGAGGCGTAGATCCAGTTCCAGATCACGCCGACGACCACCGAGGAGACCACCTGGGGGAGGAAGATCATCACCCGGAAGGCCGTCGCGCCGCGCACCTGGAAGGTGGTCATCGTCGCGGCGACGAGCAGCCCGATCGCGACCGGGATCGTGGCGAAGAAGGCGATCAGCACCAGCGAGTGGCTGAAGCCCTCGCGGATCAGCGGGTCGGTGAAGATCGTGCGGTAGTTGTCGAGGCCGCTCCAGGTGCCGACCGTGATGCCGTCCCAGTCGAAGAAGGAGAGGTAGACGGCGTGCAGGAAGGGGCCGAGGGCGAAGAGCAGGTACATCACGAGCGCCGGGGCCACGAAGAGGTACGGCGCGAGGTTGCGGCGGCGGCGCGGCGGGCGGGCGGCTGACCGGCCCGGTCGCGGGGCCCGAGCCCCGCCACCGGGCGTGGCCCGGGCCCGGTCGGCTGCCAACGTCACCGGCTCAGCCCGCGTTCTCTGTCAGGAACTTCTCCCGGCTCGCCTCGATCTCGGCCAGACCGTCCTCGACGCTCTGCTGGCCCGCCAGGATGCGCTGCAGCACCGGGTAGTTGACCTCACCGGAGGTGGGGGTGGCGAACTCCAGGTACGGCAGCAGCCCGTCCTCCTCGAGCACGGTCGACCAGGCGTCGTAGATGTCGGTGAAGACCTGGCCCTCCTTCAGCTCGGGGTCCTCGACCGGGAGGGGCGCGATGTCGCCGGCGGCGAAGAAGTCGCGGGCCGCGTCCTCGTTGGACATCCAGTCCAGGAAGGCCGCTCCGGCCGCGACGTTCTCGCTGCGCGACGCGACGTGGAAGGCGTAGCCGAAGGAGCCGGTGGCCCGCGCGGTCTCCCCCTCCTCCAGGGGCGGGGTGAGGAAGAAGCCGAAGTCGTCGTTCATCTGCGCCGCCTCCCAGGACCCGGCGGGGAAGAAGAGCCCCTCGCCCCTGAGGAAGTCGGCACTCGCGTCGGCCTGCACGACCGCGTTGATGTCCTCGCGGATGTAGCCGGCGTCCTTCCACTCCACGACCTTGTCGACGGCGGCGGCGATGTCGTCGCTCTCGTAGGTCGCACCCTCGTCGCCGTAGACGATGCCCGCGACCTCCTCGGCGTCGGCGTACTGGTCGATGATGTTGTAGAGCAGGTGCCACGCCGGCCAGGCGTCCTTGTTGCCGAAGACGATGGGCTGCTGCCCGGCGGCCTTCGAGGCGGCCAGCACCTCCTCGAGCTCCGCCATGGTGGTGGGCACCTCGCGGTCGAGCTCGGCGAGCAGCTCCTTGTTGTAGAACCAGCCGATCACGTCGGCGGCGTACGGCGTGCCGTAGATCGGTCCGTCGCCGTAGCTCGTGCCGTCCTCGCTGAAGCGCAGCTGGCGCAGGCCGACCTCGGGGTAGCGGGTGTCCCAGCCGTAGGCCTCGGCGTAGTCGTCGAGGGGCCGCAGCAGCCCCGCCTTGATGAGGGGCCCGTCGAGCGACCAGCCCAGGTTGCCGATGGCGACGTCGGGCCCGTCGTCGGAGCTGAGGGCCAGCTTGATCTGGGCGGGGTAGGAGCCGAAGTCGCGCACGGTCCACTCCACCGTGATGTTGGGGTTCTCCTCCTCGAAGGCCTCCCCCCTCGCCTTGAGCAGGTCGAGGCGGGTGCCGCTCTCGGCCGTCCACACGCTCAGCGTGGTGTCGGGCAGCTCCGAGAGGTCGGTCGTCACGGGCGAGGAGTCCGCCGGCTCGGCCGACGGATCCGACCCGGGGGTGCAACCGGTGAGGGTGGCCGCCAGCACGGCGGCCGTCGCGATCACGAGCTTGGTGCGCATCAGGTGTCGTTCCTCTCCGGTCCGCGACTCCGGAACCGATGGAAGGGTGGGCTCTCCGAGACGGGTGGCCTGACCATACAAACAGACCTCTCGTAATACAACGAGTACAACTGACGGGATTCCGCGGGTAGGCTCTGGCCCGTGACGACCACCCGCGGACTCGGGCAGCTCACCACGCAGGTGCGACGCCAGATCGAGGACCTCATCGTCACCGAGCTCGGGGCCGGCGAGCAGCTGCCCACCGAGCGCGAGCTCGGCGACCGCTACGGCGTGAGCCGCGTGACCGTGCGCCGCGCCCTCGCGGCGCTGACCGAGGACGGCGCGGTCTACGCGATCCAGGGCCGCGGCACCTTCGTGGCCAGCGACCGGCTCGCCGAGCCCCCCGACCGGCTGCTGTCCTTCCACGAGCTCGTCGCCGGGGAGCACGTGACCGTGGCCGCCCGGCCGCTGCGCGTGGTGAGTCGCCCCGCCACCATCGACGAGGCCGAGCGCTTCGGCATCGCGCCGGGCGCGGCGCTCTTCGAGCTGAGCAGGCTGCGCACGCTCGACGGGCTGCCGGTCGCGATCGACGAGACCACGTTGCCGCTCTCGGTCGACCCCGAGCTCCCCTCGCTCGACTGGTCGCACGAGTCGCTCTACGCGCGCCTCGCCCTCGCCGGCCACGCCCCCGCCTCCGCCGACTACGTCGTGGAGGCCAGGGCGGCCGACCACGACGTGGCGGGCCTGCTGGCCGCGGCCCCAGGCTCGCCGGTGCTGGTGGCCGAGTCGGAGGTCAGCGACGTCTCGGGACGGTTGGTGGTGGTCGGGGCGATCACCTACCGCGGCGACCGCTACCGCTTCCGGAGCCGGCTGACGGCGGGCAGCGCCGTACCGCTCGTGCACCGTGGTCGCGTGCCCAGCCACACGTTGTAGCACCGATTGGTATTCGTGGTACGTTCCGGCGAGCGGGCGCTGCCGGCCCGCCGACGCGTCGTCGAAGGGAGGCCCCATGGCCGAGATCGCGCCGGAGACCAGGGCCGACGCCATGCCGGGCCGCCGGGCCACGCCGCGGCCCACCTACGAGCAGGCCAGCGTCGTGCGGCGCGCCGAGACGGCGCACCACGTCTGGGGTGACACCGAGTCCGGGCTCGTGACCGACCGGGTCTACCTCTCCTCCGACGCGCTCCACGTCCTGGAGTACACCCTCGAGCCCGGCGGCGAGTTCCGCCACAGCGCCACCAACAAGACGGTCTTCGCCGCCGACGTGGCCTACTGCGTCCTCGAGGGCGAGCTGGTCATCGCCGACCCGCAGAGCGGCGAGGTGCGCGTGGTGGGCGCGGGGGAGCAGGTCTTCTTCGGCCGCGACACCTGGCACCACGGCTTCAACCCCTCGCAGGAGGCGCTGCGGGTGCTGGAGTTCTTCGCGCCGCCCCCGAGCAGGGGCACGGCCTCGCTCTACGCCCGCCGCCAGGAGATGCTCGCCGAGGTGCACTACCGCGACGAGCGCTGGTCGGGCCGCTGGCCCGAGGCGCGCCAGGAGCGTGAGGGCGCCGCCCGGTTGCACGTGGTGCGCCCCGACGACGCGGTGTGGAGCCTCGCCGGCGACTCCCCGAGCCACCTCGTGGGGCTGCTCTGCGACACCGAGCACCTCACCGTCGTCACCGGTCGCGTCTACCCCGGTCACGTCGAGGACGCCCGCAAGACCGAGCACGAGTCGATGCTCGTGGTCACGTCGGGCGAGCTGTGGGTCGACGTCTCCGAGGCCGGCGGGGAGCGGTGGGCCACGCACTGCCTGGCCCCGGGAGACGCGGCGTACGTGCCGCCGCACGCCACGCTCCGGGTGCTCTCGCGCACCGGTCGCCCGGCGACCTACCTGATGGGCTCGGGCCGCCCGGTGGCGGCCGGCTGGACCCCCTGAGCCGCGGCCAGCATCGCCGCGCCCAGCATCCCGGCGGCGGCCCCGGTGACGGCCGGCTCGACCGGAGGGGGACCAGGGCGGCCCAGCAGCGTGGGCAGCAGGCCCGCGACGCGGCGCGGCAGCGCCGTCGCGGAGGTGCCGAGACCACCCCCGAGCACGACGACGTCGGGGTCGAGCAGGTGCACCACCTGGGCGAGGGCGTGCGCCACGGCCAGTGACGCGGTCCCGACGACCTGCGTGGCCGTGGGGTCGCCCTCCTCGGCGAGGCGCACCACCGCGCGGCCGTCGGCCGTCCGACCCGTGGCGGCCTCGTAGCGCAGGCCGAGCGAGCGGCCGGCGGCGTACTGCTCGAGGTTGCCGGGCCAGGCGGCGTCGACGCGTGCGGCCACGGGCCACTCGCCGAGCGCCAGCGCCTCCCCGCGGCGTCCGGCGAGCGGTGCGCCGTCGACGAGCAGCGTGGCGGAGATCCCGGTGCCCCAGGAGAGGTAGAACAGCGTGCTGCCCGGGCCGGCGCCCCGCGCGCGGGCCTCGGCGAGGGCGGCGCACCGGACGTCGGCCTCGACCCGCACCGGCACGCCCGGCACCACGGCTGCCAGCACGTCACGGGGCTGCCGGTCACCGACGAGCACCTCGGCGTGCCGCACCTCGTCGCCGACGACGTACTCCGGGACGCCCACGCCGACCGCCTCCGGTGTCAGGCCGTGCTCGCGGGCGAGGGCGCACAGGTCCGCGGCCAGGTCGCCCAGGGCGCGCAGGCCCGGGTCGACCCCCGCCCCGGTGCGCGGGGCGGGGCGCTCGAGGGTGCCCACGACCTCGGGACCGCCGGGGGTCAGCCGCACGACGCCCCCGAGCAGCTTGGTGCCCCCGACGTCGATCCCCAGCACCGTGCGCGTCATGGCGCGCAGTCTCCCAGGAGGGGGCCCGGCTGTCCTACGCCGACGGGCTCGCGAACCACACCGTGCGCTTGGTCCACACGCCGGGGCCGAGGCGGGTGCCGGAGCAGACGACGAGCGCGACCTGGGGGCGCCCGTCGGTCTCGTAGTAGCGGAAGAAGGGTTCGGTGGCGTCGACCTCGACCCGGTCGGTCACGCGGTAGCACAGCCGTCCGTCGGGCCCGGAGAGCACGAGCCGGCCACCCTCGCGCAAGCCGTCGAGCAGGCGGTTGCCGAGGGCGGAGCCGTCGGGGAAGGTGTGCGCGTTGAGCAGCACGTTGCCGCGGCGGTCACCGGGGCGCACGCCCTGGTCGCGGTCGAAGGCGATCTGCTGCTTGCCCACGGCGTCGGTCGGCGGGGTGCCCGGCACGTCGGGCGTCACGCGCGCCGGGTAGACGACCGCGACGTCGGCCTGCACGCCGGCGACGTCGACCGTCGTGGGCTCGAAGGGGCGGACGCGGTCGGGGCAGGGCTTCTCGCGCAGCTCGGTGCCGGCGGCGAGGGACTGCGGGCTGGTCGGCGCCGCCCGCTCCTCGGGCTCCGGCTGCGCGCCGCACCCGCTGACGGCGACCGCCAGCGCCACCGTCGCCAGGGCCCTCCTCACCGTCGTCGCCACCAGCGCCGCGATCGCGGCGGCTCGGGCGGTGCCGGCGGCGGCGTACGACGAGCGCGCAGCCGCTCGCGCCACGCCTCGACCGCGGCGTCGACGTCGCGGGTGGGCGTGACCACCGGCGGACCGCCCTGCAGCTGCCGTCGCGCCTCGACGACGCGGCGGTTGAAGTCCTCGACCAGGTCGCGCACCCGGCGCTCGGCGGTCTCGCGGTCGAGCAGGGCGTCGAGCTCCGCGTCCTCCTTGCGCAGCTGGAGGGCGGGCGGGAGCACGCCGGTGATCTGCTCGCGCTCGATCAGCTTGCGCAGCCACCACTCACGGTCCTCCGGGGCGCCGAGGTCGCCGAGCGGCTTGCCGGCCCCGGGCAGGTCGTCGAAGTCGCCCCGCTCCATGGCCCGCTGGATCTGCAGGTCGACCCACCGGGCCTGGTGCTGGATCCGCGTCGCGGCGGCGCTGTTGCCGGTGCGCGTGTCGCGCTCGCGCTCCTGCCGGTGGCTGCGGCGCTCGCTCTCGTCGTTCATGGTCCGTCCCGGGATCGACTGCGGTCCCAGGATAGGTGGGCGGGCGAGCGGACCGTAGCCTTCGCCGGGTGCTCGACGACGTCTCGCTGACCGTCCTGCTGCTCCTGGTGCTGGCGGGACTCGTGGCCGGCTTCGTCGACGCGGTCGTCGGCGGCGGTGGGCTGGTGCAGCTGCCCGCCCTGCTCCTGGGCCTGCCGGGAGCCAGCCCGGTGCAGGTGCTGGCGACCAACAAGATCGCCGCGGTGTGCGGCACGGCGACGAGCGCGGCGACGTACGTGCGCCGGGTCCGCCCCGACCCTCGGACCTTCGTGCCGCTGATGGTCGCGGCCTTCGCCGGCTCGGCGGCGGGCGCGGTCGTCGCCAGCGGCCTGAGCAAGGAGGTCTTCACCCCCGTCGTGCTCGGCGCGCTCGTGGTGGTCGGCGCCTACGTGCTGCTGCGGCCCGAGCTGGGCACGGTGACCGAGCTGCGCTTCGCGGGGCGTCACCACACCGCCGCCGCGGTCGGCGTCGGGCTGGTCGTCGGCTTCTACGACGGCGTGCTGGGTCCGGGCACCGGCAGCTTCCTGGTGATCGGCCTGGTGGCTGTCCTGGGCTACGACTTCCTGCAGTCCTCGGCGAAGGCCAAGATCGCCAACGTCGCCACCAACCTGGCCGCGCTGTGCGTCTTCGTGCCGCAGGGCGCGGTGCTGTGGCAGGTGGGGCTGCTCATGGGAGCGGCGAACCTGCTCGGCGGCTGGGTCGGCGCCCGGACGGCGATCGGCCGCGGCTCCCGCTTCGTGCGGGCCTTCTTCCTCGTCGTGGTGGGCGCCTTCGTGGTGCGCCTCGGCGGCGAGGTGCTGGGGCTGTGGGGTTGAGCGCGTGGGGTTGACTGGCCTGATGTCGCCCCTCGTGCTCCGGCCGCT
>JBQGFI010000163.1:0-2880 GCA_052040065.1 Marmoricola sp. | reverse complement strand
CGAGACCCGCATGGGTTCGGGCAAGGGCTCCCCCGAGTGGTGGGTCGCCAACGTCAAGCCCGGCCGCGTGATGTTCGAGCTCTCCGGTGTGCCGGAGGACGTGGCCCGCGAGGCGATGCGCCGCGCGATCCACAAGCTCCCGATGAAGTGCCGGTTCATCAGCCGGGAAGCAGGTGAGTTCTGATGCCGACCGCCCACGAGCTCGACGAGCTGAACGACGTGGACCTCGAGGTCCGGCTTCGCGAGGCCAAGGAGGAGCTGTTCAACCTCCGGTTCCAGGCCGCCACCGGGCAGCTCGAGAGCCACGGCCGCCTGCGCGCGGTCAAGAAGGACATCGCCCGCATCTACACCGTGGTGCGCGAGCGCGAGCTCGGCATCCGGACCACCCCTGAGAAGGACGGTGCTGCATGAGCAACGACGCAGCCGCTCCCGCCGCGGAGCGCTCGACGCGCAAGGTCCGTGAGGGCCTCGTCGTCAGCGACAAGATGGACAAGACCGTCGTGGTCTCGGTCGAGGACCGCGTCAAGCACGCGCTCTACGGCAAGGTCCTGCGCCGCTCCACCAAGCTGAAGGCGCACGACGAGCAGAACAGCTGCGGCATCGGTGACCGGGTGCTGCTCATGGAGACCCGCCCGCTCAGCGCGACCAAGCGCTGGCGCGTGGTGGAGATCCTCGAGAAGGCCAAGTAGCGAGCAACTAGTTCTCCAAGGCTCACACCCCGTGGGGGTCGTGAGAACCAGGACGACAAGGAGAAAGAACAGATGATCCAGCAGGAGTCGCGACTCAAGGTCGCCGACAACACCGGTGCCAAGGAGATCTTGTGCATCCGTGTGCTCGGCGGCTCGGGTCGACGCTACGCCGGCATCGGCGACGTCGTCGTCGCCACGGTCAAGGACGCCATCCCGGGCGGCAACGTCAAGAAGGGCGACGTCGTCAAGGCGGTCGTCGTGCGCACCGCCAAGGAGCGCCGCCGGCCGGACGGGTCCTACATCCGCTTCGACGAGAACGCCGCGGTGATCCTCAAGGCCGACGGCGAGCCGCGCGGCACGCGCATCTTCGGCCCCGTGGGCCGCGAGCTGCGCGAGAAGAAGTTCATGAGGATCGTCTCGCTGGCCCCGGAGGTGCTCTGACCATGAGCGTGAAGATCAAGAAGGGCGACACCGTCAAGGTGATCGCCGGCAAGGACAAGGGCGCCGAGGGCAAGGTCATCGAGGTGCTGCGTGCCGAGGCACGCGTCATCGTCGAGGGCGTCAACCGCGTCAAGAAGCACACCAAGGTCCTCAACCAGGGCGGTCGCGCCGGCAACACCGGCGGCATCGTGACGGCCGAGGCACCCATCCACGTGTCCAACGTGATGCTGGTCGAGGGCAAGGGCACCACGCGCCGCGGCTCCAAGCGCGTGGACGCCGAGAAGCGACGCTCCGACGGGTCGACCTACACCGCCCAGCGCAGCGTCCGCATCTCCCGCAAGTCCGGAGACGAGGTCTGAGGATGACTGACACCGCAACCGAGAAGGTCCCCGCGCGCCTGCAGACGCGCTACCGCGAGGAGATCCTGCCCTCCCTGCGCGAGCAGTTCGGCTACGCCAACGTGATGCAGGTCCCCGGCCTGGTCAAGGTCGTGGTCAACATGGGCGTGGGCGAGGCCGCTCGCGACTCCAAGCTGATCGAGGGCGCCGTGCGCGACCTCACCGCGATCACCGGCCAGAAGCCGCAGGTCACCAAGGCCCGCAAGTCCATCGCGCAGTTCAAGCTGCGCGAGGGCATGCCGATCGGCGCGCACGTCACGCTGCGCGGCGAGCGGATGTGGGAGTTCCTCGACCGGCTCCTGGCGCTGGCCCTGCCCCGCATCCGCGACTTCCGCGGGCTCAACGACCGCCAGTTCGACGGCCGCGGCAACTACACCTTCGGTCTGACCGAGCAGGTGATGTTCCACGAGATCGACCAGGACAAGATCGACCGGTCGCGCGGCATGGACATCACCGTGGTCACCACCGCCACCAACGACGACGAGGGCCGCGCGCTGCTCAAGCAGCTCGGCTTCCCCTTCAAGGAGGGCAACTGACATGGCGAAGACCGGACTGAAGGTCAAGGCCGCCCGCAAGCCCAAGTTCGCGGTGCGCGGCTACACCCGCTGCCAGCGCTGCGGGCGCCCCAAGGCCGTCTACCGCAAGTTCGGCCTCTGCCGGATCTGCCTGCGCGAGATGGCGCACCGCGGCGAGCTGCCCGGCGTGACCAAGTCGAGCTGGTAGCCCCAGCAAGCCCCGGTACCTCCAGGCTCAACCACCGATACGTCGAAGGTCCGCCACGGCGGAAACCCCGACGAGAAGGAACACCACCACCATGACGATGACTGACCCGATCGCAGACATGCTGACCCGTCTGCGCAACGCCAACCAGGCCTACCACGACTCGGTGAGCATGCCGTACTCCAAGCTGAAGCAGGGAGTGGCGGAGATCCTCAAGCAGGAGGGCTACATCACCGGCTTCGAGGTGACCGACCAGGAGGGCGTGGTCGGCAAGACGCTGGAGATCCAGCTCAAGTTCGGCCGCAACCGGGAGCGCTCGATCGCCGGTGTCCGGCGCATCAGCAAGCCCGGTCTGCGCGTCTACGCCAAGCACACCGGCCTCCCGAAGGTCCTCGGTGGCCTGGGCGTGGCGATCATCTCCACCAGCCAGGGCCTGCTGACCGACCGTCAGGCCAACAGCAAGGGCGTGGGTGGGGAAGTCCTCGCCTACGTCTGGTGACGCGGACCCGAAAGCAGAGGTAGAAGCAATGTCCCGCATCGGAAAGCTGCCCGTCACCGTGCCCTCCGGGGTCGACGTGCAGGTCCAGTCCGGCACCGTCACCGTGAAGGGCCCCAAGGGCACCCTGAGCCAC
>JBQGFI010000162.1:0-5038 GCA_052040065.1 Marmoricola sp. | reverse complement strand
GTGCGGCGGGGGCCGCGGGCTGCTCCGGCGCGGCCGGGGCCTCGGGCTCGGCAGCGGGACCGGGCTCGACGGCCGCGGGCTTCGGGCCGGGCTTCGGGCCGGGACGCGGTGCCGTCGAGGGCTCGGCGGACGGCGCTGCGGCCGCGGGGGCGGCCGGGGCCGGGGGCGCCGACTCCTGCGCCGGAGCGGGGCTCTCGGCAGGGGTCTCGGCGGCCGTCTCGGCCGGGGCGTCGGCGGCCTTCTTGGCCGGCGCCTTCTTGGCGGCCTTCTTGGCGGCGACGGCCTCGGCCTTGGCCGTCAGGTCCGCGCCGTAGGTGTCGTTGAAGCGCTTCTCGACGAGGGGGTTGATCCCCGACGACGGCGCCTTGACGAACTCGCCGAGGTCGCCGAGCAGGGAGATGACTTCCTTGCTCGGGACGCCGTACTTCTTGGCGAGATCGCTGACTCGGGTGTTAGCCACGTGTTTCCTCCTGGTCCGAACCCGTCCAGGAGGGCCGAACCGCTAGTTGAAGTGCATGCTCATCGAGAAGTTCTCATCGCAGGCTCATGAGCTGATGCTCCCGTTCTCGTTCGGTCGTGGTGCTGCCGCGGCGGCCAGGTGGTCGCGCAGCCGTTCCAGGTGCAGCGGCCCCCGCGTCCCGGCGTCGTGTCGCAACGCGCGGACGAAGGCCCGGGACCGCTCGGCACGTGCCAGGCACGTGTCGGTGGGGTGCAGGTGCGCCCCGCGACCCGGTGCGGAGCCGGCCGGATCGGGAGCGACGTACCAGGAGTCGTCCTGACCGTCGAAGCCCGAGCGGGCGACCACACGCAACAGCTCACCTCTGGCGGCCCGCTGCCGGCATCCGACACACGTCCGCAGGGGCGCAGGACGGTTGCTCGGCTGTGTGACCACCGCCTACCACCATACCGCCGAACGTCGGCTGCCCCTAACCGCCGGTCCCAGCATCGGCGCACGACGACGGACGCGGTCCTGGACCTCACCGACCTCCAGGCGCGCCACCCCCGACGGGTCCGGGGCCCACCACCCGTGGGCGGGCCGCCGTGCTCGCGTGGTCGTGCTCCACGGGGCGACGGACCCGCTGTCGGCCCCCTCCTGGGCACGCGCGGGCGACCGCCCGCTGCTCACCACGCGGGTGCGACTGCCGGGAGCGGCTGTCGGGAGCCACGCCTAGCCTGACCACCGTGCGCGACGACTTCGACGGCCCAGAGCTCGACGAGCGACTGTGGCTCCCGCACTACCTCCCCGCATGGAGCTCCAGGGAGGTCACGCGGGCGTCCTACCGGCTCGACGGTGGCTGCCTGGTGCTCGACGTGCCTCGCGACCACCCGGTGTGGCTGCCCGAGGTCCACTCGCCGGCACTGCGACTCTCCGGCCTGCAGACCGCCAGCCGCTCGGGACCGGTGGGCAGCACCGACGGACAGCAGGCGGTCGTGAGCGGTCAGCGGGTCCGCGAGGCCCAGCACGACTTCCGCGGCCACCTGCAGTCCGGCGGGCACCTGGAGGTGCGGTGCCGCATGACGCTCTCGCCACGGTCCATGGCCGCGCTCTGGCTGTGCGGCTTCCAGGAGCAGCCCGACGACTGCGGCGAGCTCTGCGTGGTCGAGGTCTTCGGCAAGGACGTGGTCGCGGGTGAGTCGGCGGAGGTCGGCGTGGGGGTGAAGGCCATCGCCGACCCGCGCCTGCGCGACGACTTCGCGGCGCCGCGGCTGCCGATCGACGTCGCCGAGCACCACACCTACGCCGTCGACTGGTCCGTCGACGAAGCCGTCTTCACCGTCGACGGCCAGCAGGTACGCCGCTGCGCCTCGCCGCCGACCTACCCGCTGCAGGTGATGGTGGCCGTCTTCGACTGGCCCGACTGGAGCGACGGCACGGACGACCACCTGGTCCCGGAGCTCGTCGTCGACCACGTGGCCGCCTGGTAGCCGTCGAGACCCCGTCCCCACCGCCGACGCTCACCCCACCGGTGCCTCGACGCGCTGGCGCGACCTCCCGCCGGGCCGGGTCAGGTGGCAGGAGCCTCGTCGGAGCGGATGTCGATGCGCCAGCCGGTCATCCGGGCGGCGAGGCGGGCGTTCTGCCCCTCCTTGCCGATGGCGAGCGAGAGCTGGAAGTCGGGCACGATCACGCGGGCCGACCGGGCGTCGGCGTCGACGACGATGACCTCGGAGACGCGCGCCGGGCTCAGCGCGTTGGCGACCAGCTGCGCCGGGTCGTCGCTCCAGTCGACGATGTCGATCTTCTCGCCGTGCAGCTCGCTCATCACGTTGCGCACCCGCTGGCCCATCGGGCCGATGCAGGCACCCTTGGCGTTGACGCCCGGCACGGTCGACTTCACCGCGATCTTGGTGCGGTGGCCCGCCTCGCGGGCGATGCCGGCGATCTCGACGGTGCCGTCGGCGATCTCGGGCACCTCCAGGGCGAAGAGCCGCTTGACCAGGTTGGGGTGGGTGCGCGAGAGCATCACCTGCGGGCCGCGCAGGCCCTTGCGCACGCTGACCACCAGGCACTTGATGCGGGTGCCGTGGGAGTAGTCCTCGCCCGGGACGCGCTCCCCCGACGGCAGCAGCGCCTCGAGCGGGCCGAGGTCGACCATGGTGTCGTTGGGGTCGCGACCCTGCTGGATGACGCCGCTGACGATGTCGCCCTCCTTGCCGGAGAACTCGCCGAACTTGCGGTCGTCCTCGGCGTCGCGCAGCCGCTGCAGCATCACCTGCTTGGCGGTGGTGGCGGCGATGCGGCCGAAGCCCTCGGGGGTGTCGTCGTACTCGCCGACGACGTTGCCCTCCTCGTCGGTCTGCTGGGCCATCACCACGACGTGACCGGTCTTGGTGTCGAGCTCGACCCGGGCCTGCGCCTCGGCGTGGTCCATGTCGATCTTGTGGTACGCCGTCAGCAGCGCCTGCTCGATCGCCTCGACGAGCACGTCGAACGGGATCTCCTTGTCGCGCGCCAGCATGCGCAGCAACGACATGTCGATGTCCATCAGGACTCCTTCGTGAACTCGATCTGCACGAGCGCCTTGCGGACCTCGTCGTAGGGCACGCGGCGCACCACCCCGGAGACGTCGAGGTCGGCGCCGTCGTCGTCGCTGCCGACGATGCGGCCGGTGACGGTCTCGTCGCCCGTCGTCACCTTGACGGTGACCTTGACCAGGCGACCGGCGTTGCGCCGCCAGTGGCGCGGGTGCGTGAGCGGCCGGTCGACGCCCGGCGAGGACACCTCGAGGGTGTAGGCGCGCTCCCCCATCAGCCCTCGCTCGTCGAGGACCCGCGAGACCTCGCGCGTCGCCTCCGCCACGTCGTCGAGGCTGACGCCGCCGTCCTTGTCGACCGCCACCCGCAGCGAGCGCCGCTGGCCGGCCACCTTGACGTCGACGCCCTCGAGGTCGAGCCCGAGCGCCTGCACCGGTCCGGACAGCTCCTCCGCGAGGCGGTCTCCGGTCTCTGCGGTGCTCATGGTGCTGACCTCCGTGTGCTGTTGTGGGTGGTGCCTGCTCACCCTAGCGCGACTCCAGCACCTAATCTGACCCCCGTGTCGGCCTCCCTCCCCGCGCTGTCGCGGCGTGCGCTGCTCCACACGGGCGGCGTGGTGGGGCTCGCGGCGCTGACCGCCTGCGCGGCCACGGGGACCGGGGGCGAGGACGCCGCGCCCGCCACCGAGCCGTCGCCCGCCGTGGCACCCGACGTGGCGCTCGCGACCCTCGCGCTGGCCGAGATCCGCGAGGCACGACGCGCCGTCGAGACCACGCTGCGGGCCCTCCCCGCGCGCGCCCCGGAGCTGCGCGCCGTGGTGTCGATGCACCGGGCGCACGAGGCCGCGCTGGTCGACGCCGTGCCCGACGGTGCGGAGACCGCCCCCACTCCCCCGGAGTACGACGTGCCGCCGCGGGCGGCGCGCGCGCTGCGACGCCTGCGGCGGCGCGAGGAGCAGCTGCGCGAGCGGCTCGACGCACTGGCGCTCGACGCCGAGAGCGGGGCCTTCGCGACCCTGCTCGCGAGCATGGGCGCCGGGGTGGCGCAACGGGTGGCGACGTGGCCGACCTGACCGACGACGCCACCGGGCGACCCGCGACGCCGCTGGAGGCGCTGCAGCGGGCGCTCGCGGCCGAGCACGCCGCGGTGTGGGTGCTGGGCTTCCTGGGCGCCCGGGCCTCGACCACCCAGTCGCCCGCGCTGGCCGCGCGCCTGACCGACGCCTTCGAGCAGCACCGGGCCGCCCGCGACGACCTCACGGCCCTGGTGGCCCGCGCCGGCGCCGAACCCGTGGCCTCGGCGACCGACTACGAGCTGCCCGAGCCCGCCGCGACCCCCGAGCAGCTGCGCCGGGCGGCGCGCACCGTCGAGGAGCGGGTCGCCCGCGCCTACGCCGAGACCGTCGGTGCCACCTCCGGCGACGACCGGCGCCGGGCGATTGCAGGGCTGCGGGCGGGCGCCGTCCGATCGCTGGGCTTCGGTGCCGCCCCCACCGACCTGCCCGGCCTCTCCTGACGGCGGCGACCTAGGGTCGGAGCATGAGCGACTTCGAGGCTGCGGAGGCAGCCGTCCAGGCCGCGCTCGACGCGGGGGCGTCCTACGCCGACGCCCGCGTCATGCACCGGCGCACCGAGCAGATGGGGGCCCGCGACGGCGACGTCGAGGACGTCAGCCAGCGCTCCGACGCCGGGCTCGGCGTGCGGGCGCTGGTCGGCTCCGGGTGGGGCTTCTTCGCGGTGCCCGACGTGGAGTTCGGCGCCGCCCGACGTGCCGGACACCGCGCCGCGGAGATCGCGGAGGCCAGCGGGCTGGTCTCCCGTGCCGGCGCCGGGATGATCCCGAGCGAGCCCGTGGTCGGCTCGTGGGCCAACGAGTGCGAGGTCGACCCGCTGACGGTGCCGCTCTCGGTGAAGGGCGACCTGCTCACCGAGGCCACCCGGCTGATGCGCGAGCACGGCGCCGACGTCGCCACCGCGACCTACGACGTGTGGGACACCCGCAAGTGGTTCGTCTCCAGCGAGGGCGCCCGCATCGACCAGCACGTGCGCGAGTGCGGCGCCGG
>JBQGFI010000161.1:0-9275 GCA_052040065.1 Marmoricola sp. | reverse complement strand
CCCTTCGACGACCCCGCGACCTACGAGCTGATGGCCCGCGGCGACACCCTCGGCGTCTTCCAGCTCGACGGCGGCCCGATGCGCGCGCTGCTGCGCAGCATGCGTCCCGACAAGTTCGAGGACATCTCCGCGGTCGGCGCGCTCTACCGCCCCGGTCCGATGGGCGCCGACTCGCACAACAAGTACGCCCGCCGCAAGAACGGCCGCGAGCCGATCGACCCGATCCACCCCGAGCTGGCCGAGGCGCTGGAGCCGGTGCTGGGGGAGACCTACGGCCTGATCGTCTACCAGGAGCAGGTGATGGAGATCGCCCAGGTCCTGGCGGGCTTCAGCCTCGGCCAGGCCGACAACCTGCGTCGCGCGATGGGCAAGAAGAAGAAGGAGGAGCTCGACAAGCAGTACGCCGGCTTCCAGGGCGGCATGCTCGAGCGCGGCTACTCCCAGAAGGCGATCACCGCGCTGTGGGACATCCTGCTGCCCTTCTCCGACTACGCCTTCAACAAGGCGCACTCCGCGGCGTACGGCGTGGTGTCCTACTGGACGGCCTACCTCAAGGCCAACTACCCGCAGGAGTACATGGCGGCGCTGCTCACCAGCACCAAGGACGACAAGGACCGTCGTCCGATCTACCTCAACGAGTGCCGCCGGATGAAGATCCGGGTGCTCCCGCCCGACGTCAACGAGTCGGCGCAGAACTTCACGCCGGTCGGTGAGGACGTGCGCTTCGGGCTCACCGCCATCCGCAACGTCGGCGCGGGCGTCGTCGAGCGGCTCGTCGCGGCGCGCGAGCAGCACGGGCGCTTCGAGGACTTCAACGACTTCATGGACAAGGTCGACGCCCAGGTCTGCAACAAGCGGCTGCTCGAGTCGCTGATCAAGGCGGGGGCCTTCGACGACATGCGCCACCGGCGTCGCGCGCTGGTCGCCGTGCACGAGGAGGCGGTCGACCGCTACGCCTCGATGAAGAAGGACGCCGGCGGCGGTCAGGACTCCCTCTTCGACGAGCTGATGGCCGGCGACGAGCCGATCTTCGACATGAAGGTCGCCGTGCCCGACCTCGAGGAGTGGGACAAGATGACCCTCCTCGGTCACGAGCGCGAGATGCTCGGCCTCTACGTCTCCGACCACCCGCTGACCGGCCTCGAGCACGTGCTCTCCAGCGCCGCCGACTGCACCATCGGCCAGCTCGTCACCGACGAGGACCGGCCCGACGGCCAGCAGGTGACGATCTGCGGGTTGATCACCCAGGTGCAGCGCAAGATCACCAAGACCGGCAACACCTGGGCGATCGTGACGATCGAGGACCTCGAGGGCGCCGTCGACGTGCTCTTCTTCCCCAGCGACTACCAGCTCGCCGCCACGCTGCTCGTCGAGGACACCGTGGTCACCGTGCAGGGCCGGCTCGACCGGAGCAAGGACCAGCCCGAGGTCCGCGGGCGGGCGGTCACCACGCCCTCGCTCGACGACCGGGCCGTCGGTCCGGTGACGATCTCGCTGCCCTCCACCCGCTGCACGCCGCCGATCGTCGACCGCCTCAAGGAGGTGCTGCGCACCCACCCCGGCACCACCGAGGTCCGGCTGCGGCTGCTCACCCGCGGCGGCACCCAGCTGCTGCGCGTCGACGACCGGCTCCGCGTCGCGCCGTCGCCCGCGCTGTACGGCGACCTCAAGCAGCTGCTCGGTCCCGGGTGCCTGGGGTGAGCGACCGCAGGGGCTCGCTCGCCGACGTCGTGGTCTGCCTGGTGTGGTTCGTGGCCGCCGGGGTGATCGGCGCCGTGGCGTGGGCCCAGCTCGCGCCGACCCCCGTCGCCACGCAGACCGAGGCCGGCCCCGCGCTGCAGGGGGCGCAGCTGGAGCTGCAGGTCGGCATCGACGGGTGGTTCGGCGCCGTCGCGCTCGCCCTGGGGCTGCTCAGCGGTCTGGTGCTGCTCTCGTGGCGCTCCCGGCGCCCCGAGCTGATGGTGCTGCTGGTCGCGCTGGGCGCGGGGGTGGCGGCGCTGCTCATGGTGCGCGGCGGGGCGCTGCTGGGCCCTCCCGACCCCGCCGAGGTGCTCGCGGGCGCCGAGCTCGGGGCGCGCGCGCCGCTCGACCTGAGCCTGCAGGCCACCGGCATGGCGTGGCTGTGGCCCGTCGCCGCGGTGGCCGGTGCCCTGGTGCAGCTGCTGGTGCTCCGACGTCCCGACGCCGACCCCGACGCCGGCCCCGACGCCGGCACCGCGGCCGAGCCCGAGCCCGGGCAGGGCGAGCCGGGGACCGGTGACCACGCCCAGCGGGTCGCTCCGGGCGGACCTGCGCCGGGGTAGCCTGCTGTCCGAAGCGCCACGGACGACCAACGGGGGGAACCGATGTCCGAGACCACATCCATGCCTGCGCAGCCGCAGCCGTCGGAGCCGACCGGCTCCTCGGGCCGTGGCCGGGGCGGCCTGATCGTCCTGCTCGTCGCCGGCGCGGTGGTGCTGCTGCTCGCCGGCGGCGGCGTCGCCGCGTGGCGGCTGCTGGCCGGCGGCGGTGCCCAGCCGGCCGACGTGCTGCCCGCCGACACCCTCGGCGTGGTCAGCGTCGACCTCGACCCCTCCGGTGGCCAGAAGATCGAGGCGATCCGGACGCTGCGCAAGTTCCCCGCCTTCCGCGAGCAGGTGGGTCTGGAGTCCGACGACGACGTCGTGCAGGAGCTCTTCGAGAAGCTGCAGTCCGACGAGGACTTCTGCCCCGACGTCGACTACGCCGAGGACGTCGAGCCCTGGCTGGGTCAGCGCTTCGCCGTGGCCGCGCTCCCCGGCGAGGAGCAGCCGACGCCCGTGGGCGTGCTCCTGGTGACCGCCGCCGAGGCCGCGCGCGACGGCAGCGCGGCGCTGCCGGCCTGCGGCGACGAGACGACCGCGCAGGCCGGGGGCCTGGCCTTCGGTGAGGACTACGTGGTGGTCGCCGAGACCGACGAGATCGCCGAGCAGGCCCTGGCCGACGGCCAGGAGGACCCGCTGAGCGGCGACGACGCCTACCAGCGGTGGACCGAGGAGGCCGGCGGCGACGGCATCGTGGAGATGTACGCCTCGGCGGAGGTGGCCACGCTGGTCGACGACCTGGCCGCGGAGGCCGGTCAGGACACCGAGCGGCTCCAGGAGCAGCTCGAGGGCTTCGAGGGCGCAGCGGCCTCGATCCGCTTCGACGACGGCATCGTGCTCTCCTTCGCGAGCAGCGCGGCCGACAGCGTCGGCGACGCACCGCTGGACCAGGAGCTCGAGACGCTGCCGGAGGACACGGCGGCACTGGTGGCGCTCGGCATCAGCGAGGAGACCCGCGACCGCCTCCGCGAGGCCACCGCCCCGGGCCAGCCGGGCGCCACCGACGACCTGCTGGGGCAGGTCGAGGGCGCGCTGGGCTCGGTGGGGCTGAGCTTCCCCGACGACGTGCTGACCCTGCTCGGCGACTCGCTGAGCCTCTCGGTCGGCGGTGAGGCCCCCGCCTCGGAGCCCACCGGGCCCCAGGACGTCCCGGCCGGTCTGCGGGTGCAGGGCGACGCCGGCGCGATCCAGGACGTCCTCGACCGGGTCTCGCAGGCCAGCGGCCTGTCGCTGGAGTCGCAGGGCGTGGCCGTCGAGTCCGACGACGACACCGTGGCGATGTCCTTCCAGCCGGCGTACGCCGAGGCGCTGCTGGAGGGTGAGGGCTCGCTGCTGGAGTCGGAGGCCTTCGCCTCGGTGGTGCCCGAGGGCGAGCGCGCCACCGGGGTGCTCTACCTCCACCTCACCGACTCCTGGCGCGAGCTGCTCACCACCGCGCTCGACGACCCGGAGCTGGAGGAGAACCTCGCGCCGCTGCGGGCCTTCGGGCTCTCCGGCTGGGTCGACGACGACGTCGCCCGCGGTGAGGCCCGGCTCTCGCTGAACTAGTGCGCGACGCGGGGGTCAGCTGACCTGGCCCACCGCGCGCACGAGCAGCTCGTTGACGCCCATGTGGGCGGGTCGGGTCACCATGTAGCCGACCGCGTCGGCGACGTCGTCGGCCGCCAGGGCCTCGCGCTCGCCGAAGTCGCGCCCGGCGGTCAGCTCGGTGACCACGAAGCCCGGCTCCACCAGCCCGACGCGGACCCCCTGGGGGCCGAGCTCCTGGCGCAGTCCCTCGCTGAAGGCACCCACGGCGTGCTTGGTGGCGGCGTAGACGTTGCTCTCCGGCTTGGGCACGCGCCGTCCGCTGGCGGAGCTGATGGTGACGAGGTCGGCCACGCCACGGGGCCCGGCCGCCGCCGCGCGCAGGTGGGGCAGGGCGGCGTGGGTCGCGGAGAGCACGCCGCCGAGGTTGACCTCGACCATGCGCTGCCAGTCGGCCAGGTCGGCCTGCGCCGCGAGACCCGAGTGCGCCACGCCCGCGTTGTTGACCAGCACGTCGAGCGACCCGTGCCGCGCGGCCACGGCGTCGACCGCGCTCCGGACGGCGGCCGCGTCGGTGACGTCGACCTCCACCGGGTCGGCCCGGCCACCGGCGTCGAGGAGCTCCTGGGCCAGCTGCTCGAGGCGCTCGGCGCGCCGGGCGAGCAGCGTCACGGTGGCGCCGAGGGCGGCCAGGGAGCGGGCCGTCGCCTCCCCGATGCCGCTGGAGGCGCCGGTGACGACGGCGACGGTGCCGGACAGGTCGCGTGCGGAGGAGAGGTGCATGCGGTGCCGGTGCCCGCAGGCGCCGCGGTCACACCCGGGCGACGGGGGCGACCTGGGCCTCGAGCAGACGCACGAGGTCGCGGGGGTCGAGGCCGAGGTCGAGCCCGCGGCGCCCGCCGCTGACGTAGACCCGCGGGTGCGCCAGCGCGCTGGCGTCGACCACGGTCGCCAGCGCCGTGCGCTGCCCCAGCGGGCTGATGCCCCCCACGACGTAGCCGGTGCTCCGCTCCGCCCGGGCCGGGTCGGCCATCGCCGCGCGCTTGGCGCCGACGGCCACCGCGAGCGCCTTGAGGTCGAGCTGGCCGCTCACCGGGACCACCGCCACCACGAGCCGTCCGTCGGCGTCGGCCAGGAGGGTCTTGAAGACCTCCGCGGGGTCCAGGCCGAGCAGCGCCGCCGCCTCCCCGCCGTACGACGCCGCCGTGGGGTCGTGGTCGTAGGGGTGCACGGAGTAGGGCACGCCGGCCCGGTCGAGCGCCGTCGTGGCGGGGGTCCCGCCACCCCGGGCGCGCCGCTCCCGGGCCATCAGTTGGGCGACCACCGGGTGCGCGCGACCTCGGTCGCGGGCAGCGACGGCAGCGCGCGCATGGCCCGCATCTCCTCGCGGAGCAGGGCGCGGAGCGCGCGCAGCCGGTCGGTGGCGCTCTCGGCCTCGAGCAGCGACTGCCGCTGCGGCAGCGTGAGCAGGCAGGTGCTGGCGAGGGCGTAGGAGAGGTACGCCGGGTCGCGGGGCAGCTCGCCCACGAGCACCGGCCCGCCGCGCAGGTCGGAGAGCTGCTCGCGGTAGGCCTCGAAGACCTCGAGCGACCGCGCCGCCTCCTCGACGGCTCCCGGCTCCTCGCCGTCGGGCAGCAGCGCCACCTGGCCGCGCAGGAAGGGACCGCTCGCGTCGTGCTCGAGCACCCGCAGCCGCTCGCGACCGATCACCTCGATGTCGAAGCGGCCGTCGTCGTAGGGGTGCACCTCGGTCAGCTGCACCAGCGTGCCGACGCGGTGCACCGACTGGGTGCCGTGGGCGCCGACCTCGTAGCCCTCGCGGATGGCCACCACCCCGAAGACGCGGTCGAAGACCTGCTCGACCTCCAGCAGGTCCCGCACCAGGGTGCGGTAGCGCTCCTCGAAGACGTGGAGCGGCAGCGAGACCCCGGGGAAGACCACCGTGCTGAGGGGGAACAGCGGCACCGTGGTCATGGAGCCAACCTAGCGAGGTGGCGGGGGCGCGTCAGGCACGCGAGCGGGGCGTCGTCCCGCGTGGCGTCGTACGGTGTCTGCGTGTCGAGCGAGGCCGCGTCTCCGGGGACGCCGCACG
This sequence comes from Marmoricola sp., assembly GCA_052040065.1. Taxonomy (GTDB): domain Bacteria; phylum Actinomycetota; class Actinomycetes; order Propionibacteriales; family Nocardioidaceae; genus Marmoricola. The sequence goes on along the minus strand of JBQGFI010000161.1, from coordinate 3,314 downwards.
CCAGCACCGACGGACGTGCGGCGCGGCGGCAGCGCAACGTGGAGGCGGTGCTCGACGCGGTGCACGAGCTCTTCGTGGAGGGTGACCTGGAGCCCTCGCCCGAGGACGTCGCCCACCGTTCGGGGGTCTCGCTGCGCTCGGTCTACCGCTACTTCCCCGACCGCGAGCAGCTGCTCCTGGCCGCCCTGCAGCGCCGGCTGGTGGTCGCCGAGCCGCTCTTCGTGCTCGACGGCGCGGGGGAGGGTGGCCCGGAGGAGCGTCTCGAGGCCTTCCTCGACCACCGGATGATGCTGTACGCCGCGCTGGCGCCGACCGCCCGCGTCGCGCTCCTCGCGGCCCGCCAGCTGCCGGTGATCGCGGCCGTCGTGCGCCACCGCCGCAGCCAGCTGCTGGAGCTGGTGCGGCAGCAGTTCGGGCCCGAGCTCGACGCCCTGCCCCCCGAGCGCGCCGACGCGGTGGCGGCCGCGATCGACACGGTGTGCCAGTTCGAGCCGGTCGAGACACTGCGCCGCGAGCGCGGCCTCTCGGAGGAGCGCACCCGCGAGGTGCTCGGGACGATGCTGCGGGCGCTGCTCCACCCGCCGGACATGGCCTAGGCCACCGGACGCACACCCTTGCCAGGAGGCGGGGTTTTGGCAGGATGCTTGCCACATCTGTCGACGGGGGACGCCGGACCTGCAGGAGTGGCCGTGTCGCTCGCCTTGTTCCGCCTGGCCGGCGTCCTCGCGCGCCGCCGCGGGCCCGTGCTCGTCGGCTGGCTGCTGCTCCTCACCCTGCTCGTGGGGAGCGCGGGCGTGCTGGGCGACGACTTCGACGACTCGGTCGCGATCCCCGGCACCGAGTCGCAGCAGGGGCAGGACGTGCTCAGCGACCGCTTCGGCCTCACCGGCGCGGCGGGCCAGGTGCTGATCTCGACCGGGTCGGGACGCATCACCGACCCACCGGCCAGCACCGACGTCGCCGACCTGGTCGCGCGCACCGATGCCGTCGACGGCGTGTCGGTCAGCGACCCGCTCGACGCCGACGACCCGCTGGTCTCCTCCGACGGCCGCTCCACGATCGCCCAGCTGCGCTTCGACGACCAGGTGCCGTCGACCCGCGTTCTCGACGCCGTGACCGAGGCGGCGTCGCCGAAGCCCGGGAGCCCGCTCACGACCTACGTCGGGGGCGACGCCTACAAGGCCGACAACGCACCGAGCAGGGTGCCGGAGCTGCTCGGGCTGATGGTGTCCTTCCTGATCCTCGCGGTCACCTTCGGCTCCCTGGTCGCCGCGGGGATGCCGATCCTCAGCTCGCTCGTCGGCGTGGGCGTGACGCTCAGCTCGGTGGTGCTGGTCTCGTCGTGGGCGACGGTCTCGAGCAACGCCCCGACCCTGGCCGAGATGCTCGGACTGGCCGTCGGCATCGACTACGCGCTGTTCATCCTCTCCCGCTACCGGCGCCACCTCGGCGAGGGCCTGGCCACCGACGAGGCGATGGCGCGCGCCCTCGCGACGGCCGGCAGCGCCGTGGTCTTCGCCGGGGCGACGGTCGTGATCGCCCTCGCCGGGCTCTCCGTCGCCGGCATCCCCGTGCTCACCGTGATGGGGCTCGCCGCCGCGGTCGCCGTCAGCGTCGCGGTGCTCGCCGCGCTCACCCTCGTCCCTGCACTCGCACTCCTCCTGGGGGAGCGGTTGCGGCCTCGCCCCCCGCGCGAGACCACGCCGCGCCGCTCGGGCCGGCCACGTCGCTCCCGGCGCGGCGTGGCCGGCCCCTGGGTCCGCGCGGTCACGCGGGTGCCGCTGCTGACGGTGGCCGCCGTGCTCGTGCTCCTCGGACTGGTCGCCGTGCCGGCCGCCGGCATGCGCCTGGCGCTCCCCGACAACAGCACCGCGCCGCCCGGCACGGCCGCGCGGGAGACCTACGACGCCATCACGGCGGCCTTCGGCGAGGGGTACAACTCCCCGCTCTCCGTGGCGGTCGACGTCATCGCCAGCACCGACCCCAGCGGCGCCGTCGACTCGCTCGCCGCCGACGTCGCCGACGTGCCCGACGTCGTCGCCGTCACGACGGCCACGCCCACCCCCGGCGGGGACACCGGGCTGGTGCAGCTCGGGCCCCGCGCGGGGCAGACGGCGGCATCGACCAGCGACCTGGTGCGGGCGCTGCGTGCCGCGGCGCCCGGGTGGGAGGAGGACCTCGGCGTGGGCCGCATCCTCGTGACCGGGCAGACCGCCATCGACATCGACGTCTCCGAGCGGCTCGGGGGCGCGCTGGTGCCCTTCGCCGCCATCGTCATCGGGCTCTCGCTGCTGCTGCTCACCGTCGTCTTCCGCTCGCTCGCGGTGCCCCTCAAGGCGACCCTGGGCTACCTGCTCTCGGTGGGCGCAGCCCTCGGGGCGGTGGTGGCCGTCTTCCAGTGGGGCTGGCTCTCCGGGCTGCTGGGCGAGGCGCCGGGGCCCATCGTCAGCTTCCTGCCGATCTTCGTCATGGGCGTGCTCTTCGGCCTGGCGATGGACTACGAGATGTTCCTGGTCTCGGCGATGCGCGAGGAGTACGTCGCCAGCGGTGACCCGCGCGGGGCCGTCGAGCGTGGCTTCCGGGCCTCCGCGCGGGTGGTGACGGCCGCCGCGCTCATCATGACGAGCGTCTTCGTGGCCTTCGTCCCGGCCGGCAGCGCCACCATCAAGCCGATCGCGCTGGGTCTCGCGGTGGGCGTCTTCGTCGACGCCTTCGTGGTGCGGATGACGCTGGTGCCGGCGGTGCTGGTGCTGCTCGGCCGGCGTGCGTGGTGGCTGCCCCGGTGGCTCGAGCGGCGGCTGCCCGAGGTCGACGTGGAGGGTGCGGCGCTGCACCGCAAGGTCGCGGCCGTGGCCTGGCTGGACGAGCACGGCGCGGTGGCCGTGCTCGCTCGCGACCTGGTGGTGCGCGCCGGTGCCGAGCCGCTGCACCTCGAGGTGCCGCCCGGTCGGGTGCGTCGCCTCGACGTCGCGTCGGGTGACGGCCGGGCCACGGCCTGTGTGCTCGCCGGCCGTGGCCGCCCGGCGGCAGGAGAGCTGGTGGTGGCCGGTCAGCTGCTGCCCGAGCCGCGCGCGGCGGCGCAGGCCCTGGTCGCGGTGATCGAGCCGGGGACCGGGCTCGCCGAGGGCTCCACCCCGGCCACCGTCGCCGAGCGGGTCCGGCTGCTGACCTCCTCGCGCCGACGTCGGCGAGCGCTGGCGGCCACGGCCACGGCCCGGGCGGCGTCGCTGACGGCCCGGGTCCACCCACCCCCCGCCTGGCGCGGCGCTGTCGTCGAGGCGGCGCTCGCGCTCGCGTCCGGCGTCCGGGTGGTG
>JBQGFI010000160.1:0-1724 GCA_052040065.1 Marmoricola sp. | reverse complement strand
CGGCACCGGGCGGCGGGTCGACGACCTCGATGCGGCCGCCGTGCAGGTCGGTCACCCAGCGGGCGATCGCGAGCCCCAGGCCGGTGCCGCCGCCGCCCGCCGTGCCGAAGCGCTCGAAGACGCGCTCGCGGTCGGCCACGTCGATGCCGGGGCCCTCGTCGCTGACCGCGAGCCGCAGGCCGCCGTCGTGCGCGGTGGCCAGCAGCCGCACCGTGCCGTGGGGCGGCGAGTGCCGGCAGGCGTTGTCGAGCAGGTTGGCGACCACCTGGCGCAGCCGGTCGGGGTCGGCGTACGCCGTGAGGCCGGGCGGCGCCACGGACGACTCCAGGCGCACCTCGCGGGAGGAGGCGAGCGGGCCGGCCGCCGCCACCGCCCGCGCGAGCAGCGCCGCGACCGCGACGTCCTGCCGCTGCAGCGGCGCCTGCCAGGCGTCGACACGGGAGAGGTCGAGCAGGGCGGTGACCAGGTCGCTGAGGTGCTCGGCCTGGTCGAGCGCGGTGGCGATGGTGCGCGGGTCGGGCGGGGTGACGCCGTCGGCGACGTTCTCCAGCACCGCGACCAGCGCGGCGAGCGGCGTCCGCAGCTCGTGGGAGACGTTGGCGACGAGCTCGCGCCGCTGCCGGTCGACGGTCGCCAGGTCGGTCGCCATCGTGTTGAAGGCACGCGTCAGCTCGCCGACCTCGTCGGTGGCCGTCGTGGCGACCCTGACGTCGTAGTCGCCGCCGGCCATGCGGCGCGCGGCCGCCGTCATCTCGCGCAGCGGCGCGGTCATGCCGCTGGCGAGCAGCTGCGTCACCGCCAGGGCGAGCAGCACGGTCACGGGGATCGAGAGCCAGGCCGGCACCGCCCGCGCCCCCAGCGTGGCGAGCACGGCGGCGAGCAGGACGCTGACCCCGACGAGCAGCCCGAGCTTGAGCTTGAGCGAGGTGACCCGCTGCAGCGGGGAGGCGAGACGCTCCTCCATCAGGGCTCCAGCGCGTAGCCGACGCCGTGCACGGTGCGGACCCGCGCCGGGCCGAGCTTGGCGCGCAGGGAGCGCACGTGGCTGTCGACCGTGCGGGTGGCGCCCTCGCCGCCCTCCCAGCCCCACACCTCGGCGAGCAGCCGGTCGCGGCGCAGCACCTGTCCGGGACGCTGCGCCAGTGCGGCCGCGAGGTCGAACTCGGTCGGGGTGAGGTGCACCTCCTCCTCCCCCACCCAGGCGCGTCGCGCCCCGGGGTCGAGGCGGAGCGCCCCCACGCTCACGGCGGCGCTGGGCTCGCGGGCGAGCTCACGGGCGCGCTCGACGCGGCGCAGCAGCGCGGCCACGCGGGCGACGAGCTCGCGCATCCGGAAGGGCTTGGTCAGGTAGTCGTCGGCGCCGACGCCGAGACCGACCAGCACGTCGCTCTCGTCGTCGCGCGCGGTCAGCATCAGCACCGGGGTCGGACGGGCCGCCTGGATCCGGCGGCAGACCTCCAGGCCGTCGAAGCCGGGCAGCATCACATCGAGCACCACCAGGTCGGGCCCGTGCTGCTCGTGCGCGGCGACGGCGCCCGGGCCGTCGTACGCCGAGACGACGTGGTGACCCTCCGCGCGCAGCCGGTCGGCGACGGCCTGGTGGATCAGGGGCTCGTCCTCGACGACGAGGACCGTCGGCTGCTCCTGGCTCATGGGTCGAGGCTAGGAGCGAGCGGGCACGGACGGCGTGATCACCGCGTGAAGGTTCCGTGCAGGTCGCCGAC
>JBQGFI010000159.1:0-3221 GCA_052040065.1 Marmoricola sp. | reverse complement strand
TCACGCGCTACAAGTCCGCTGCCGAGCCGACCACGGTCGGCGAGGTGTCGCTGCTGAGCCCGGTCGCGCGCGACGCCGAGGCCGTGGCGGCGCTCGAGCGGGCCGAGGTGCTCGCCGCCCACGTGGCCCACGCCCGCGACTGGGTCAACACGCCCCCCAACGACCTGACCCCGGCCACCTTCGCCGACGCCGTCGTCGCCCTCGCCAAGGCCCAGAAGGGACGGGGTCCGAAGGTCGAGGTGGAGGTGCTCGGGCCCGACCAGCTGCGCGAGCTGCGGTGCGGCGGCGTGCTCGGCGTGGGCCAGGGCTCCGCCAACGAGCCCCGGCTGGTCAAGCTCACCTGGCGTCCCACCGGGGCCAAGGCCCGCCTGGCGCTGGTCGGCAAGGGCATCACCTACGACTCCGGTGGCCTCACCATCAAGCCCGGGAGCTCGATGGCCACGATGAAGTACGACATGGGAGGAGCGGCCGCCGTCCTCGCCGCCACCTTCGCCATCGGCGCGCTCGGGCTGCCGGTCGAGGTCACCTGCTACGCCCCGATGGCCGAGAACATGCCCTCGGGCTCGGCGATGCGGCCCGGCGACGTGCTCACGATGCACGACGGCCAGACCGTCGAGGTCACCAACACCGAAGCCGAGGGGCGCCTGCTCCTCGCCGACGCGCTGGCGATGGCGGTCGCGGAGGGTCCCGACGCCGTGGTCGACGCCGCGACGCTCACCGGCGCCTGCATGGTCGCCCTGGGCGACCGCTACGCCGGTGTCTTCGGCGACGACGCCACCACCGGCGCGGTCCTGGCGGCCGCCGGTCGCAGCGGCGAGCTCGCCTGGCGACTCCCGATCCCCGAGCAGAGCCGCGCCGCGGTCGGCGAGAGCCCCGTCGCCGACGTGCTGCAGAGCAACTGGGTGCGCTGGGGCGGCGCCCTCTTCGCCGCCGCCTTCCTGGAGCGCTTCGTCGGCGAGACCCCCTGGGCGCACGTCGACCTCGCCGGCCCGGCGTGGAACGGCGGCAGCGCCACCGGTCACGTGCCGGCCGGCGCCACCGGCTACGGCGTCACCACGCTCGTGGAGTACGCCGCCTCACTCGTCGTCGACTGACCGCTCGGTCGCACCCTCGATGGGGCGGCGCAGCAGGTCGCGCTGCTGCTGCTTCTGCCGGCGGTTGTAGTCGCGCATGCGCTGCGGCACGCCGACCAGGCCCGCGTCGTACGACGGCACGCCGTGGCGGTTGCAGAAGTCGTGCGCCCACTGCACCGACGGCACCCGTCGCCGGGTCCACTCGCCGTCGTAGGCCACGAGCAGCACCGTCACGTCGGTGACGGTGGTGCGCGGCTCGACGAACCCCTCCACCCCGCGCCGGGTGCTGACGAAGTCGGCGAGGTGCTGCTGGTCGGCGCCGTCGGAGGCGCGCACCACGGGACCGTCGCCACCCCGGCGTCGGGGGCGACGACGCGGACGGCCACGGAAGCGGTCGAGCAGGCCCATGCCACCAGTGTGCGGCATCGACCAGGCCGCGCGGCTACCGACGGGTCACGACGGGGGTGTGATCGGCGGCCGGACGAGGTGGTTGGATGGAAGCCGACGATCAGGGAGGTCAGTCGTGTCCGACGGTTCCGCGACCGCACCCAGCGGGCGGGAGTTCGACGTCGTGGTGCTCGGCGCAGGCTCGGGTGGCTACGCGTGCGCGCTGCGCGCCGCCGAGCTGGGGCTCTCGGTGGCCCTGGTCGAGAAGGACAAGGTCGGCGGCACCTGCCTGCACGTCGGCTGCATCCCCACCAAGGCGCTGCTCCACGCCGCCGAGGTGGCCGACTCCGCACGCCACGGTGAGCGCTTCGGCGTCCGCACCACGCTCCAGGGCGTCGACATGGAGGCCGTCAACGGCTACGCCGACGGTGTCGTCTCGCGGCTCTACAAGGGCCTCACCGGACTCGTGAAGGGCCGCGGCATCACCGTGGTGGAGGGCACCGGCCGATTGACCGGACCCCGCACCGTCGAGGTCGACGGCGAGACCTGGACCGCCGCCAAGGCGGTCGTGCTCGCCACCGGGTCGCAGCCCCGCACCCTCCCCGGCCTCGACGTCGACGGAGAGCGGGTGCTCACCTCCGAGCACGCGCTCCGACTCTCGGAGGTCCCCGGCTCGGTGATCGTGCTCGGGGGCGGCGTCATCGGGGTCGAGTTCGCCAGCGTGTGGCGCTCCTTCGGCGCGGAGGTCACCGTGCTCGAGGCGCTGCCCCACCTCGTCCCGGCCGAGGACGAGCACTGCTCCAAGGCGCTCGAGCGCGCCTTCCGCAAGCGCGGCATCCGCTTCCACACCGGCACCCGGGTCGAGGGCGTCGCGTCGACGTCGTCCGGCGTCAGCGTCACCGTCGAGGGAGGCAAGACCCACGAGGCCGACCTGCTGCTCGTCGCCGTGGGTCGCGGCCCGGTCTCCGAGGGCCTCGGCCTGGAGGAGCAGGGCGTCGTGACGGAGCGTGGCTTCGTGAGCGTCGACGAGACGCTGCAGACCTCGGTGCCGGGCGTGTACGCCGTCGGCGACCTCGTCGCGGGGCGGCAGCTGGCGCACCGCGGCTTCCAGCACGGCATCTTCCTCGCCGAGCAGCTCGCCGGGCTCGAGCCCGTGCCGGTCGCCGAGAGCACCATCCCGCGGGTGACCTACTCCGAGCCGGAGGTCGCCTCCGTCGGCCTGACCGAGGCCCAGGCGCGCGAGCAGCACGGCGAGGGCGTCGAGACGCTGGTCTACGACCTCGCCGGCAACGGCAAGAGCCAGATCCTGGGTACGTCGGGCTTCGTGAAGCTCGTGCGTGTCTCCGACGGCCCGGTGGTGGGCGTGCACCTGGTCGGGAGCCGCGTCGGCGAGCTCGTCGGCGAGGCCCAGCTCATCGTCGGCTGGGAGGCCCACCCCGACGACGTCACCCCGCTCGTCCACGCCCACCCGACGCAGCACGAGGCTCTCGGCGAGGCCCACCTCGCCCTCGCCGGCAAGCCGCTGCACGCCCACGGCTGACCGCCGACCCCCGTCATACTGCTCCACCAGACTCGTCCCGACAGCCCCACCACCCACGAAGGAAGCCGATGTCGACACCCGTGAAGCTCCCCGAGCTCGGTGAGTCCGTCACCGAGGGCACCATCACCCGCTGGCTCAAGCAGGTCGGCGACACCGTCGAGGTCGACGAGCCCCTGCTCGAGGTCTCCACCGACAAGGTCGACACCGAGATCCCCTCCCCC
>JBQGFI010000158.1:0-5268 GCA_052040065.1 Marmoricola sp. | reverse complement strand
CGCGGGCCGCGCGGCGAAGCGGCCACGCCGCGGAGGACCCCACCGGACCTCGGATCGGGCGTGGATCGGGCGTGGATCGGGCGTGGATCGGGCGTGGATCGGGCGTGGATCGGGCGTGGACCGGGCGGGGATCGGACGCGGTGAGGACCTTGTGAGGACCTTGTGAGTCCGGCGCGCGCTCTCCCCGCGCGGTGGTTGACGTTTGTACGGTGGTGGGCAGGCGGGCCTGGTCAGGCCCCACACCCACCGGAGGCGACTTCATGGACGACCGCACCGCGACCGAGGACCAGCCCGCAGTCACCCCCCGTCAGCCGTCGTCGCGGCGCGCCGTCTTCGGCGGCGTGCTCGGGCTCGGCGTCGCCCTGCCCGTGCTCGCGGCCTGCGGCTCCGGCGACGAGGACGCCTCCTCCTCCAGCAGCCCGAGCGAGGCCGAGTCGAGCGCCGGGGGTTCCGGCGACTCCGGCGGCGACTCCGGCGGCGACACCGGCGGTGCCGCGGACGCCCTCACCACCACGGCCGACGTGCCGGTGGGTGGCGGCACGATCTTCGAGGAGCAGAAGGTCGTGGTCACCCAGCCCACGGAGGGTGACTTCAAGGCCTTCTCGGCGACCTGCACGCACCAGGGCTGCCTGGTCACCGAGGTCACCGACGGCGGCATCGACTGCGCCTGCCACGGCAGCATCTTCAGCATCGAGGACGGCTCGGTCGTCGAGGGTCCCGCCGAGGAGGCGCTGCCGGCCATGACCGTCACGGTCGACGGCGACAACATCAGCGTCAGCTGAGCGCGGCGCGGTCGGTCAGCCCGGACGCTTGACCGCCAGCACCGCGCACGGCGCGTCGAGCAGCACCTGCTGGGCGGTGCTGCCGGTGAGCACCTTGCCGACGGGGCTGCGGCGGCGCAGCCCGATCACGACGAGGTCGGCGTGCTCGCTGACCGCGGCGCCGAGCACGGCCTCGGCGGCCGAGCGACCGTCGACGGGTTGGAGCACCTGGTGCTCGATGCCGGCCGCCGAGAGCTCGGCGGCGATCGCGTCGAGGTCCTGCGGCGAGGCGAAGTCGGGGTGGGAGTTGTCGCCGTGCCGGCCGGTGTTGACGACCACGAGCCGGGCGCCGCTCGCGCTCGCCCACGCCAGCGCCGCCTCGTACGCCACCACGCCCTCCGGCGTGGGCAGGTAGCCGACGACGACGGTGCGCAGCTCGGCGGGTCCCTGACGCGCGCTCATCGCAGGCTCTGCTCGTCGTCGCGGACCTCGGTGGCGCCGGTCATGATCGCGACGGCGTCCTGCATCGAGTGCGTCTGCGGACTGATCACGGCGGCGCGTCCTCCCAGCCGCTGCACGTGGATGCGGTCGGCGACCTCGAAGACGTTGGGCATGTTGTGGCTGATCAGGATCACCCCGAGCCCCTGTGCGCGCAGGTCCTTGACCAGGCCGAGCACCTGACCGGTCTCGCGGACGCCGAGGGCGGCGGTGGGCTCGTCGAGGATGGCGACCTTGCTGCCGAAGGCGCCGGTGCGGGCGACGGCGACGACCTGGCGCTGCCCGCCCGAGAGCGTCTCCACCGACTGGTCGATGTTCTGCAGCGTCGAGATGCCGAGGTCGGCGATGTGCTGCGCGGCCTGCTCGCGCATCGCCTTCTTGTCCAGCATCCGCAGCACCCGCCCGAGGAAGCCGGGGCGCCGGATCTCGCGGGCGAGGAAGAGGTTGCTGGCGATGTCGAGCGCGGGGGCGACGGCGAGCGTCTGGTAGACGGTCTCGATGCCCGCCGCCCGCGCCTCCTGCGTCGACCCGAAGCGCACCTCCTGCCCGTCGACCCGGATGGTGCCGCGGTCGGGCGTCATCGCCCCCGAGAGGCACTTGATGAGCGTCGACTTGCCGGCGCCGTTGTCGCCGATCACGGCGAGCACCTCGCCCGGGAAGAGCCGGACGTCGACCCCCCGCAGGCCCACCACCCGGCCGAAGAGCTTGACCAGCCCCTCGGCCTCGAGCACGGGCCCTGCGGCGTCGGCGGGCGGTGGCCGCTCCTGCGTCTCGGTCTGGCTCATGCCTTGACCCTCCGGATCCACTGGTCGACGGCCACCGCGAGGATCACCAGGATGCCGGTGGCGAGCACCTGGTAGTTGGGATCGACGCCGGCCAGCGCCAGGCCGGAGTTGAAGACCTGCACGATGAGTGCCCCGATCAAGGAGCCGATCACCAGGCCGCGGCCGCCGAAGAGGCTGGTGCCGCCGATGACCACGGCCGTGATGCTCATCAGGTTGTAGTTGAGGCCGGCGTTGGGGTCGGCGCCCCCGACGCGGCCGCACAGGATCCACGCCGCGACGCCCACGGTGACGCCCGCGACGACGTACGCCGAGAGCAGCACCCGCTTGGTGCGGATGCCGGCCAGCTCGGCGGCCTCCCGGTCGTCGCCGGTCGCGTAGAGGTGGCGGCCCCAGGCGGTGTTGCGCAGCGCGAAGCCGACCACGACGTAGAGGAGCAGCATCAGCAGCACGCCCCAGGTGATGCCGACGCTGCCGATCCGGATGGTCTCGCCGGTCCAGAGCAGGAAGGAGCCCTCCGGGAGCGCGGTGGTCTGGCCGGCGGCGTACAGCAGGGCGACCGCGGTGAAGACCGAGAAGGTGCCGAGCGTGACGATGAAGGGTGGCAGGTTGATGCGGGTCACGAGCACGCCGTTGACGACGCCGGTCAGGATCCCGGCGCCGATGCCGACCAGGAGCGCGATCGGCCCCGGCACGCCGTGGTCGAAGTTCAGCTTCACCATGACCAGCGACGAGAGCACCATCGCCATGCCGATGGAGAGGTCGATGCCCGCCGTCAGGACGATGACGGTCTGACCGACGGCGAGCGCGCCGACGACGGCCATCTGCTGCACCAGCAGCGACAGCGACTGTGGTCGCAGGAAGTTGTCGGCGACGACGCCGAAGACGAGCACCGCCACGACCAGGACGATCAGCGGGCTCAGCGCGGGGTTGCGGTGCAGCAGGTGCTGGACGCGCTGGGCGGGGGTGTGCCGGCTCGGCACCAGCTCCTCCGCGGACGCGGGTGCGGTCTGGTCGCTCACTCGGTGTCTCCCCTCGGACCCTGCTCTGTCGCGTGCACTAGCCCCAGCACTCCTCGAGTCCCTCGTCCACGCTCTGGCTCTCGACACCGTCGATCGGCTCGGCGGTGACGAGGTTGGTGCCCGTGTCGACGAAGTCCTCGCCGTCGGGCAGGTCGGGGGCCTCGCCACCGGCGCCGATCTCGGCCACGGACTCGACGCCGAGCTGCGCCATCTTGCCGGGGTACTGGGTCGCGTCGGCGGCGAAGACGCCCTCGCGCACGTTCTCCAGGCCGCCGCAGCTGCCGTCGATGGTCACGATGAAGGCGTCCTGCTCGCGGCCCTCGGCGCGCAGGGCGGCGTACGCCCCCTCGCCGGCGGGCTCGTTGATCGTGTAGACGACGTTGACCTCGGGGTTGCGCGAGAGGCACTGCTCCATCGCCCGGCGACCGCCGTCGATCGCGCCCTGGGTGGCCTCGTGGCAGACGATCTCGTACTCCCCGCCGCGGCCCGCGGAGTAGCGCCCCGTCGGCTCCTCGCTGCCGTAGACGCTCGTGTCGGGCACCTCGATGCCCATCCCCTGGAGGAAGCCGGTGTCGCGCTCGACGTCGACCGAGACCACCTGGTCGTCGTACAGGTCGAGCATCGCGATCACGGCCTTCTCGCCGTCGAGGCGGGCGGCGGCGTACTCACCGATCAGGCGGCCGGCGGCGACGTTGTCGGTGGCGTAGGTGAGGTCGGCGGTCTCGACGGGGTCGAGCGGGGTGTCGAGCGCGATGACGTAGAGGCCGTACTCCTCGGCCAGCCGGAGCGCGGCGTTGATCGCGGGCCCGTTGGAGGTGATCAGGATGCCCTCGTCGCCGCGGGCGATGGCGGTGTAGATCGCGTTGATCTGGTTCTGGGTGTCGCCGTCGGCGGTGCCGGCGGCGACCGAGAGCCGCGTCCCGCCCGACCGGGCCTCCTCGCGCGCGGCGTCGCGCATCGCGACGAAGAAGGGGTTGGTCTGGGTCTTGAGGATCAGCGAGACGCCCGGTCCGTCGTCGTCGCCACCGCCCCCGCCGCAGCCGGCGAGCACCACCGCCAGCGCCAGGGCGAGCAGCGTCGCCGCCACGCGCCTCGTCCGTCGTGCCACCACGCTGTGACCTCCCGAGTCGGGCTCCATCCGTACTCCTGTCGCGGGCCGACCGCAAGCACCGGCGGCGCGGTGGGGGCTGTCGGCGCCCCGCCGTAGGGTTGGTGGCGTGGCGGATCCGGCGACCTACCGACCCGAGCCGGGGTCGATCCCTACCCGGCCGGGGGTCTACCGCTTCCGCGACAAGGACGGCCGGGTCGTCTACGTCGGCAAGGCCAAGAGCCTGCGTCCGAGGCTCTCGTCGTACTTCCAGGACCTCGCGGCGCTCCACCCCCGCACCGCCACCATGGTCACGACCGCCGCGTCGGTGGAGTGGACGGTCGTCAAGACCGAGGTCGAGGCGCTGCAGCTGGAGTACTCCTGGATCAAGGAGTTCGACCCGCGCTTCAACGTCAAGTACCGCGACGACAAGTCCTACCCCTGGCTGGCGATCACGATGGGCGAGGAGTTCCCGCGCGTGATGGTCGGGCGCGGCGCCAAGCGCAAGGGCGTGCGCTACTTCGGCCCCTACAGCCACGCCTGGGCGATCCGCGAGACCGTCGACCTGCTGCTGCGCGTCTTCCCGATGCGCTCGTGCAGCAACGGCGTCTTCAAGCGCTCCGCCCAGATCGGGCGCCCCTGCCTGCTCGGGTACATCGAGAAGTGCGCGGCGCCCTGCGTCGGCAAGGTCGACGCCGAGGAACACCGCGAGATCGCGGAGGACTTCGCGGAGTTCATGGCCGGGCGCACCGACGCCTTCGTCAAGCGCCTCGAGACCGAGATGTACGCCGCCTCCGAGGCGCAGGACTACGAGCGCGCCGCCCGGCTGCGCGACGACCTCGGGGCGCTGCGCAAGGCCCTGGAGAAGCAGGCCGTCGTCTTCGGTGACGGCACCGACGCCGACGTGGTGGCGCTGGCCGAGGACCCCCTCGAGGTCGCCGTGCAGATCTTCCACGTGCGCTCCGGGCGCATCCGCGGCCAGCGCGGGTGGGTGGCCGACCGGGTCGCCGACCTCGACACCGGCGGGCTGGTGGGCGAGTTCCTGCTGCAGCTCTACGCCGGCGAGGAGGGCGAGGCGATCCCGCGCGAGGTGCTGGTGCCGGCCCTGCCCGACGACG
>JBQGFI010000157.1:0-5324 GCA_052040065.1 Marmoricola sp. | reverse complement strand
GGGCGAGCTTCGCCGACCACGTCACCGCCCGCGGCTACCGCCCGATGCTCGAGGTGCGACGCGCGCTGCTGCCCGACGCGGGCCTCGTCGGCGTCGCCGACCTCGCGCACCGGCGGTGAGGGTCTCGACCACCGTGTCGGGTCCGCCGTCGATCGGCGTCGACATCGGCGGCACCAAGGTCCTCGCGGCCGTCGTCGACGAGGCCGGCCGGGTCGTCGACACCGAGACGGCCGACACGCCCGGCCGGGGCCCGGGGATCGAGCGCGCCTCGGTGCAGGAGGTCGAGGACGCCCTGGTGCGCGTCGTCGAGGCCCTCACCGGGGTGCACGGACGCTGCAGCGTGGGGGTGGCCGCCGCCGGCTTCGTCGACGCCCGCGGCGAGCGGGTGCGCTTCGCCCCCCACCTGCCGTGGCGCGACGAGCCGCTCTCGGAGCGGCTCACCGACCGCCTCGGGCGCAGCGTGGTCGGCGACGTCTACGTCGACAACGACGCCAACTGCGCGCTCGCGGCCGAGGCACGCTTCGGCGCCGCCGGCGACGCGGAGCACGTCGTGATGATCACCCTGGGCACCGGCATCGGCGGTGCGCTGCTGCTGGGGGGCGCGCTGCACCGCGGCCGCAACGGCATGGCCGGCGAGTTCGGCCACATGACCGTGGTGCCCGGCGGGCGTGGGTGCGAGTGCGGTGGCAGCGGCTGCTGGGAGCAGTACTGCTCGGGGCGTGCGCTGGCCCGCAGCGCCCAGGCGCAGGGCTCGACGCTCACCGGACCGGCGCTGACCGAGGCCGCCCAGGCGGGCGACCCGGCGGCCGTGGCGGCGTACGCCGAGGTCGGGCGGTGGCTGGGCGTCGGCACCGCCAACGTGGTGGCGGCGCTCGACCCCGACCTGGTCGTGGTGGGGGGCGGGGTCTCCGCGGCCGGCGAGCTGCTGCTGGCCCCGGCCCGCGAGGAGCTCGCCGGCAGCCTGGTCGGCGCCGGGCACCGGGAGCTCCCGGCGCTGGTCGGCGCCCGGCTCGGGCCGCTGGCCGGCGTGGTCGGGGCGGCCGAGCTGGCCCGCGAGGTCTTCTAGCGCGCTAGACCACGGCGCCGTCGTCGGGGTCGTCGCGCTCGGTGCGCATCGAGGCGACCAGGTAGCAGAAGCCACCGACGAACCAGAGCATCAGCAGCACGCCGACCCACGACGCGACGTCGATGCGCGCCAGCAGCGCGACGAGCACGAAGGACGGCACCCCGAAGAGGCCCAGCCAGGCGACCAGGCGCTGCGGGGTGGGCCACGGCACGGGCGGGGTCGGCTGGGGGACGAAGTGCTCCTCGGGCGCCCTGGCCAGGTCGGGCTCCACCTCGTCGTCGCCGCGCAGCTCGGCGCCGCGGCCGGCGGGGTGCTCCTCGCGGGCGACCGGCGCGACGGCGTCGTCCTGCGGCCGCGCGGCGGCGTCGTCCCACGTGGGACGGTCGCCGTACGCCGCCACGATGGCCTGCCACGCGGCGTCCTCGCGCGCGCGGCCGTCGTCGGCGGCGTCTCCCGGCTCCACCGACTCACGGGGGTCGTCGGGCTCGTCGTCTCGGTGCGGGACGGACACAACAGCTCCTGGTTCGCGGCTCGGTCGGGGAGCCGACCTCATCGTGTCACGACGCACCGAACCGGTGCACCCGGACGAGCGTCGTGGACGGGCGCGAGCGTTCGGCACAGCGCCGGGCATGGCCTAGTCTTCGACCGACAGCTTGGGAGGTTGCCGGTGTTCTACTGGTTCTTGAAGTGGATCGCGCTGGGCCCGATCCTCAGGGTGGTCTTCCGACCACACGTGGAGGGCGGGGAGCACGTCCCCGCCACGGGCCCCGCCATCCTCGCGAGCAACCACCTCTCCTACGCCGACTGGCTCTTCATGCCGCTGACGATCTCGCGGCGGGTCACCTTCGTGGCCAAGGCGGAGTACTTCACCACCCCGGGCCTGAAGGGCTGGCTGCAGAAGAAGTTCTTCTCCGGTGCCGGCCAGGTGCCGATCGACCGGGCCAGCGGCTCCGCGGCCGAGGGCGCGCTGAGCACCGCCAAGCGGATCCTCGGCGACGGCGACCTCTTCGGCATCTACCCCGAGGGCACCCGCTCCCACGACGGGCGGCTCTACCGCGGCAAGACCGGTGTGGCCCGGCTGGCGCTGGAGACCAAGGTCCCGGTGATCCCGGTCGCCGTCGTGGGCACCGACGTCGTCGCCCCGCCCGGCAAGAAGTTCGGCAGCTTCACGCGCCCCTACGTCCGCTACGGCCGGCCCCTGGACTTCTCGCGCTACGAGGGCATGGAGAACGACCGCTACATCCTGCGCTCGATCACCGACGAGATCATGTACGAGATCATGCGGCTCTCCGGCCAGGAGTACGTCGACCGGTACGCCGCCGTGGCCAAGGAGGAGGCCAAGCGCGCGGAGAAGGCCGACCGGGGCCACGACCGCTCCGAGAAGGCCGCCTGACCCGTGTCGGGTGAGCCGGCCGGGCGCCGGTCGCTGACCCACGTCCCGGTGCAGGACCTGCTGCTGCGCGCGCTCGCGGTGCTGCGCGTCATCGTGCTCGCCAACAGCCTGGTGCTCTACGCGATGCGCTTCGACGCCTACCCCCGGCCGCTGCTCGGGTGGGCGGTGATCGCCCTGCTGGTCGGCTGGACGGTGGTCTCGGTCTGGGCGTACGCCGCCCCCGCCCGGCGCACGGCACCGCTGCTGGTTGGCGACCTCGGGGTCGCGGTCCTGACGATCGCGCTGACGCCGCTGGTCAAGGGCGCGGGACCGAGCGCGACGCTGCCGGGCTTCTACGTGATGTGCGCGGTGATCGCGTGGGCCGTGGTGTGGCGCTGGCAGGGCGGCCTGGTCGCGGCCGTCGTCGTCAGCGTCACCGACGTGAGCATCCGGCTGGAGTTCACCCAGCAGAACTACGGCAACATCTTCCTGCTCGTGATCGGCGGCGCCGTGATCGGCTTCCTCTCGGCGCTGCTGCAGGACACCGCGGCCCAGCGCGACGCCGCCGAGCGCGCGGCGGCCGCCGCCGCGGAGCGGCAGCGGCTCTCGCGGGTGGTGCACGACGGCGTGCTGCAGGTGCTGGCGCTGGTGCAGCGTCGTGGCCCCGAGCTGGGGCCCGACGGCGTCGAGCTCGGGCGGCTGGCGGGGGAGCAGGAGTCGCGCCTGCGCGGGCTGGTGCAGCAGGGGTCCCGCGAGCTGGTCGCGCCGCTGGGGGAGCGCGACCTCGTCGAGCTGCTCGGTGAGCTGGAGAGCCCGCAGGTGCACGTGGCCACGCCCGCGACGCCCGCGGTGCTGCCGGCCGAGACGGCGAGCGAGCTGCTCGCGGCCGTCGAGGCCTGCCTGTCCAACGTGCGCCACCACGTGGGGCGCGACGCCGAGGCCTGGGTGCTGCTGGAGGAGCTGCCGGACCGGTGGGTGGTCTCGGTGCGCGACGACGGCCCCGGCATCCCCGAGGGACGGCTGGACGACTCCGCGGCCGAGGGACGGCTGGGCGTGCAGCAGTCGATCGTGGGTCGGCTGGTCGACCTGGGTGGCTCGGCGCAGGTGCACTCCGCCCCGGGACAGGGCACCGAGTGGGAGCTCTCGGTGCCGCGCCACACTTCTCCGTGATGACCATCCACCAGACCAACCCCTTCGCCCAGGGCGACCCCGACCCCGTCCGCCGGCTGCGCGGCCGGCTCGGCGGCGCCGTGACCCTCTGGACCGCCGGCGACCTCGACGGCCCCCACGCGGGGCTGACCATCTCCTCGCTGATGGTGGCCCGCGGCGAGCCCGGGCTCGTGCTCGCCCTCGTCGACCCCGAGAGCGAGCTGCGCCAGGTGGTGGAGGAGACCGGCCGCGCCGTGGTGCACCTGCTGCAGTGGCGCCACCGCGACCTCGCCGAGGTCTTCGCCGGCCTGATGCCCGCCCCCGGGGGACCCTTCCGCACCGCACGCTGGACCCAGGGCGACCACGGCCCGGTGCTCGACCCGGCCCCCACCCGCGCCGCCGTCGAGCTCGAGGAGATCCGCACGGTCGGCTGGTCGGACCTGGTCACGGCCCGGCTGGGCGACGTGGCGATCGAGCACGACGAGGACCCGTTGGAGCACCGCCGCGGGCGCTACCACCGCGCTCCCGGGGCCGCGACGCACTAGGGTCGGCCGCGTGACCGAGGGGGAGCAGCTCAGGGTGATGGTGGTCGACGACCACCCGATGTGGCGCGAGGGGGTCGCGCGCGACCTGCAGGAGGCCGGCCACCGCGTCGTGGCCACCGCGGCCGACGGCAAGGAGGCGCTGAGCCGGTTCCCGGCGGCACGCCCGCAGGTGCTGGTGCTCGACCTGCAGATCCCCGAGCCCGACGGCGTCGCGGTGACCGGCGAGGTGGTGCGCATGGACCCCAGCGTCCGGGTGCTGGTGCTCTCGGCGAGCGGCGAGCAGCGCGACGTGCTCGAGGCGGTCAAGGCGGGGGCGACCGGCTACCTGGTCAAGTCGGCCTCGCGCGCCGACCTGCTCGACGCCGTACGCCGCGTGGCCGACGGCGACACCGTCTTCACCCCCGGCCTCGCGGGCCTGGTGCTGGGGGAGTACCGCCGGCTCTCCGACACCCCCGCGGCCCCGGAGACCGACCAGGAGACCCCGCGCCTGACCGAGCGCGAGACCGAGGTCCTGCGCCTGGTCGCGAAGGGGCTCTCCTACAAGCAGATCGCCGAGCGGCTGGTGATCTCCCACCGGACCGTGCAGAACCACGTGCAGAACACGCTGCGCAAGCTGCAGCTGCACAACCGGGTGCAGCTGGTGCGCTACGCCCTCGAGCAGGGGCTCGACGACGACGAGCCCGGCTGAGCCGGACCCGGGCCTCCCTCCGATCGGTGCGCGCGCACCACGGACTTGGGGTACCTCCAGCGGGAAGAACCGGGTGGCCGGTAGCGTTGGCCCTCAGGTCAGCCGGAAGGAGCACGCGATGGGGAGCACCACCTCGGGAGCACTGCTGTTCAGGGCTGCCCTGGGTGAGGTCCTGCGTGCCGAGCGGATGCGCCGCGGCCTGACGCTGCGCCAGCTCTCCGCGGAGGCCGGGGTGAGCCTGGGCTACATCTCCGAGATCGAGCGTGGGCAGAAGGAGGCCTCCTCCGAGCTGCTGGCCGCGCTCTGCGAGGCGCTCGACTGCCCGCTCTCCGAGGTGCTGCGCGAGGTGAGCGAGCGCGTCGAGCTCGCCGAGATCACCAGCCGCGTCAGCGAGCAGGTCGGCCGCGTCGTCGCCCCCGGCGACGTCGTCGCCGCCGCCTGACCCCGCGCCGCACGCCGCACGCCCCGCGACCTGTCACTCAGCTCTCGCGACCGACCGCGGGG
>JBQGFI010000156.1:0-8339 GCA_052040065.1 Marmoricola sp. | reverse complement strand
GAAGGTGCGGCCCGACCCGGCGCCGACCACCTGGATGATCGAGGCGCACTCGGCGTTCTTGAGCATGTCGCCCACCGAGGCCTTCTGCACGTTCAGGATCTTGCCGCGGATCGGCAGCAGCGCCTGGAACTCCGAGTTGCGAGCCGCCTTGGCGGTGCCCATCGCCGAGTCGCCCTCGACGATGAAGAGCTCGGAGCGGTCGACGTCGGCGGTGCGGCAGTCGTTGAGCTTGGCCGGCAGCGCGGAGGACTCCAGGGCGTTCTTGCGGCGCTGGTTCTCGCGGTGCTGGCGGGCGGCCAGGCGGGTCTTCGCGGCGCCCGCGACTTTCTCCATGACCAGCTTGGCCTGGGCCTTCTCGGCGCGCTTGGTGGAGGTCAGGAACGCCTTCAGCTCGGCGGCCACGACCTTGCGCACGACGCTGCGCGCGGCCGGCGTGCCGAGGATCTCCTTGGTCTGCCCCTCGAACTGGGGCTCGGCCAGCCGCGCGGTCACCACGGCGGTGAGCCCCTCCAGCACGTCGTCCTTGACCACGTCGGCGTCGCCGGTCTTGAGCACGCGACCGGCGCGCATGGCGTCGTTGAAGGTCTTGGTGAGCGCCGCCTCGAAGCCGGCGACGTGGGTGCCGCCCTTGGGGGTGGCGATGACGTTGACGAAGGAGCGCAGCTCGGTCTCGTAGCCGGTGCCCCAGCGCACGGCGACGTCGACGGTCAGCTCGCGCTCGACGTCCTGGGGCGTCATGTGGCCCTTGTCGTCGAGCAGCGGGACGGTCTCGGTGAAGGTGTCGGACCCCTGGAGCCGCAGCACGTCGGTGACCGCCTCGTCGGCGGCGAGGAACTCGCAGAACTCGGTGATGCCGCCGTCGTGGCGGAAGGACTCGGTGAGGACCTCCTCCCCGCGGGCGTCGGTGAGCACGATCTCGAGGCCGGGCACGATGAAGGAGGTCTGGCGGGCGCGCGTGACCAGCTCGTCCCACATGAAGCGGGCGTCCTTGGTGAAGATCTGCCGGTCGGGCCAGAAGCGGACCCGGGTGCCGGTGACGCCCTTCTTGACCCGACCGCCCTTGCGCAGGCCCGAGCCCGGCTCGAAGTCGCCGCCGGGGCCCTCGGCCGCGAAGTCGCCGGGGACGCCGCGCGGGCAGGACCTGCCCTGGGTCGAGGGCGAGCGGTCGACCGCGACGTCGAGCCGTGAGGAGAGCGCGTTGACCACCGAGGCGCCGACGCCGTGCAGGCCACCGGTGGCGGCGTAGGACCCGCCGCCGAACTTGCCGCCGGCGTGGAGCTTGGTGAAGACCACCTCGACGCCCGAGAGCCCCGTCTTGGGCTCCTTGTCGACCGGGATGCCGCGGCCGTCGTCGTGGACCTCGGCCGAGCCGTCGGGGTGCAGCGTGACCTCGACCCGGCGGCAGTAGCCGCCCAGGGCCTCGTCGACGGCGTTGTCGATGATCTCCCACAGGCAGTGCATCAGCCCCCGGGTGTCGGTGGACCCGATGTACATGCCCGGGCGCTTGCGGACCGCCTCCAGCCCCTCGAGGACGAGCAGGTGGTGGGCGTTGTAGGTGTTGTCGATGACGGTCTTCCCATCCGGTCGCCGGGTCGGTGCCGAATCTACCGAGCAGCACCGACCACGCCGCGCTCGACTCGCTGGCACGCCCGGGGTGCCGGGAGCGGTTGGGGGCGTGTGCTGGACTGACCGGGGTACCACCGCACTAGACCGAACACTTGAAATGTCGGAATCGCTCGTCCCACCTGGGGCGAGCGGGCACACTTCTCCACAGCAGCTCCACACCTGACGCCGCACGTGTGAGGTGTTCCACACCCGGTCCAGCGGGCGACACGCGCCGGACCGGGAAGGAACCTCCGTGGTTGACTGTTGTGGACAGCACGATGACGAGAGCGAGGCGATGACGTGACCACCACGACTGCCCCCAGCAACGGGCTCACCGCGGTCGACCGCTGTGACCGCTGCGGCGCCCAGGCCTACCTCCGCGTGCACCTCAAGGGCGGCGGCGAGCTGATGTTCTGCTCCCACCACGCCCGCGATCACAGCGACAAGCTCCGCGAGGTAGCCGAGCACGTGCACGACGAGACCAACCGTCTCTCGGGCACCCCGGCCACCACCGAGTAGCAGCGCGGACCCAGTCTCCCTCGAGCCCCGGGCCCCGGCCCGGGGCTCGAGTCGTCTTCGGGCCCACGTCTGGGAGGCTCCTGCCCATGACGTGGGTCGAGGTGCTGGTCGGGCTCGCCATCCTGCTCGGGATCGCCGGCACGATCGTCCCGGTGCTCCCGGGCTCGCTGGTGGTGCTGGTGGCCGTGCTCGTGTGGGCGGTGGTGACCGGCACGCCCACGGCGTGGCTGGTCTTCGCGGGCGTCGGGCTGGTGATCGCCGTCGGCCAGGTGGTGATGTACCTGGTGCCCGGACGCCGCCTCAAGGCTGCCGGCATCCCCGGGCGCACGCTGCTGGTCGGTGGCCTGCTCGGCGTGGTCGGCTTCTTCGTCGTGCCCGTGATCGGGCTCTTCCTCGGCTTCGTCGGGGGCGTCTACCTGATGGAGCTCGCCCGGGTGGGCAGCGCGCAGGCCTGGCCCGCCACCGTGCACGCGCTCAAGGCCGCCGGCCTCTCCATGCTGATCGAGCTGGCGGCGACGATGGTCGCGGCGTCGGTCTGGGTGGTGGGCGTGGTCGCCACGTGACCGCGCTGCTGCTCGCGCTCGGCGCGGCGGCGGCGTACGGCGTCTCGGACTTCGTCGGCGGCCTCAGCTCACGGCGTACGTCGCCGTGGCCGGTGACGGCGCTCGCGAGCGCGGCGGGCGGGGTGTGCGCGCTGATCGGCGCGGGGCTGGTGCCGTCGGACGCCGGCCCGGTGGACCTCGCCTGGGGCGCCGTCGCGGGGGTCGGCACGGGCCTGGGTGGCGCCTTCCTCTACCGCGGTCTGGCCCGGGGGCGCATGGGCGTCGTCGGGCCGGTCTCGGCGGTGGGCGCGGCCCTGCTCCCGACCCTCGTCGGCCTGCTGCTCGGGGAGCGGCTGGGGGTCCTGACCTGGGCCGGCGTGCTGGTCGCGCTGCCGGGGATCTGGCTGGTCGCTCGCGAGCCCGGCGCCCGCACCGACGCGGGGCTCGTCGACGGCCTGCTGGCCGGCGCCGGCTTCGGGGTGCTCTTCGCCGCGACCGGGCAGGTGCCCGAGGGCGCCGGCCTCTGGCCGCTCGTGGTGACCCAGGTCGTCGGCCTGGTGAGTGTCGTGGCGCTCGCCCGGGCACTCCACGAGCCCTGGCTCTCCCGCGACCGCGTGGTGCTCGTCGGGGGGAGCGTGGCGGGCACGCTGACCTTCCTCGCCCTGGTCGGCCTGCTGCTGGCCACGCAGCAGGGGCTGCTCACGGTGAGCGCCGTCCTCGCCTCGCTCTACCCCGCCGTCACGGTCGTGCTCGCCCGCGTGCTGCTGGCCGAGCGACTCCACCGCTCCCAGGTCGGCGGCCTGCTGCTGTGCGGGGTCGCCGTGGTCTGCGTCGCGCTGGGCTGAGCCTCACCGCAGGGCGGCGGCCAGCCGGTCGAGGTCGGCGGCGTCGGTGCCGACGTGACCGGCCACCCGCAGGCCCGGCTCCAGCAGGGGGTCGCGGGGGGCCCGCCAGGGCAGCACGACGGTGGTGAGCACGCGCTGCTCGAGCAGCCGGGCGCGGACCCGGTCGAGGTCCTGGCCGGCGGTCGGCGCGAGGGTGGTGATCGAGCCCGCCGGTGCGTGGGGCTGGACCACGCGCCAGTCGTCGAGGCCCGTCACCACCTCGCGCACCGCCGCGCCGACCTCGGCGAGCCGGGCGGCGGTGGCAACGGTCCCACGCTGGTGCAGCCGGGCGAGCGCCGCGCCGAGCCCCAGGCGGCCGGCGACGTAGCCCTCGCGGCCCTCGAGCGTCGCCCACGGCACGGCGAGACGCGCGGCCGCGTCGCGACGTACGACGAGCGCGCCGACCCCGCGCGGGCCGGCGAGCCACTTGCGCCCGGTGAGCACGACGGCGTCGGCACCCGTGGCGCAGTCGACGTGGCCGACGGCCTGGGCGGCGTCGACCCACACCGGGACGCCGGCGGGTCGGGCGAGCCGCACCACGTCGGCCACGGGCTGCACGAGCCCACGGTGGGAGGCCACCTGGTCGAGCAGCAGCAGGTCGGGCGGGTCGTCGCGCAGCCGCCGCTCCAGCGCCTCGAGGTCCACCACACCGACGCCGTCGACCGCGAGCAGGTCGACCTCGAGACCGCGCTGCTCCAGCAGCGCCAGGTTGGGGCCCCAGGCGGCCGGCGCGACGAGCACCCTGGCCCGCTCCCGCAGCTCCCACGAGCCCAGGAGCAGCCGCAGCCCGGCCGTGGCGCTCTCGGTGAAGGCGACCTCCTCCTCGCCGACACCGAGCAGCCCGGCCAGCAGCGCCCGCGTGCGCGCGATCTCGGGCGCGGCGCGTGTGGCCGCCTCGTAGCCTCCCTCCGCCGCCTCCAGGCGCAGGTGCGCGACCACCGTCTCCACGACCTCCGGCGACATCGGCCCGGCGGACGCGGCGTCGAGGTGCAGCAGCGGCGGCGCGGTCTCAGCCACCGCACGCCTCCACGAGACCCCGAAAGAGCCCAGCGTCGGCGATGACCTCGGGGTGCCACTGCACGCCGAGCCAGAACTGCTCCCCCGGGCGCTCCAGCGCCTCCACGGTGCCGTCGGCGGCGCGGGCGACCACCTCGAGGCCGGGGTGGCGGCGTACCGCCTGGTGGTGGTGGCACCGCACGTCGAGCTGCTCGAGGGCCACGAGCCCGGCGAGCCGGCTCCCGGGCGCGACGCCGACCTCGACCTCGCCGAAGCCGTCGCCGCCGGGGTCGTGCACGGCGCTCCCGAGCTCCTCGGGCAGGTGCTGGACCAGCGACCCGCCGGCCGCCACCGCCATCAGCTGCAGGCCGCGGCACACGCCCAGCACCGGAGTGCCGGACCGCGCCGCCGCGTCGAGCAGCGCGAGCTCCCAGGTGTCGCGGTCGACGCGCGGGACGCCGGTGGCGGCGTGCGGCTCCTCGGCGTACCGGGCCGGGTCGACGTCGGCGCCGCCGCAGACGACCAGCCCGTCGACCCGCGCGAGCACCGCGGACGCCGCCTCCGCGGCCTGCGGGGGCAGCAGCACCGGCAGGCCGCCCGCCAGCTCGACCGAGCGGGCGTACGACGTGGGAAGCAGGTCGGCGTGCTGGTCCCAGACGCCCCACCGCGCGGGCTCGCGGTAGGTGCTCAGGCCGATCACGGGGGTGGACACGACGACCTCACAGCGGCGTGACGTAGGCCCCGCTGATGCCCCCGTCGACGAGGAAGGTGCTCGCGGTCATGAAGGAGGACTCGTCGGAGGCGAGGAAGAGCACGGCGTTGGCCATCTCCTCGGGCTCGCCGAAGCGCCCCATCGGGACGTGCACCAGCCGGCGCGCCGCCCGCTCGGGGTCGCTGGCGAAGAGCTCGCGGAGCAGCGGCGTGTTGACCGGTCCGGGGCACAGCGCGTTGACGCGCACGCCCTGGCGGGCGAACTGCACGCCCAGCTCGCGCGTCATCGAGAGCACCCCGCCCTTGGAGGCGGAGTAGGAGATCTGGCTCGTCGCCGCGCCCATGACCGCGACGAACGACGCGGTGTTGATGATCGAGCCGCGCTGCTGCTCGATCATGTAGGGCAGCGCGGCCTTGCAGCACAGGTAGACGCTGGTGAGGTTGACCTCCTGCACGCGGCGCCACGCCTCGAGGTCGGTGTCGAGGATCGAGTCGTCCTCCGGCGGGCTGATGCCGGCGTTGTTGAAGGCGATGTCGACCGAGCCGTAGGTCTGCTTGGCGGTCGCGAAGAGCGCGTCGACCTGCTCCTTGTCGGTGACGTCGACGTGGGTGTACGTCGCGAAGTCGGCGCCGCCGAGCTGCCCGACCAGGGCGTGGCCGCGCTCGTCGTCGAGGTCGCCGACGACGACCTTGGCGCACTCCTCGACGAACCGCTGCACGGTCGCGAGGCCGATGCCGCTGCAGCCGCCGGTGACGACGGCGACCTTCCCCTCCAGACGGGGACGTCCTGCCATGGTGGTGCTCCTACTCGTTGCTGATGAAGACGTTCTTGACCTCGGTGAAGGCGTCGGGGGCGTCCGGGCCGAGCTCCCGGCCGAGACCCGACTGCTTGAAGCCCCCGAAGGGGGTCCAGTAGCGCACCGCGGCGTGGCTGTTGACGCTCAGGTTGCCCGACTCGACGCCGCGGGCCACACGCAGGGCCCTCCCGACGTCACGGGTGTAGATCGAGCCCGAGAGGCCGTACTCCGTGTCGTTGGCCATCGCGACGGCCTCGTCCTCGTCGTCGAAGGGCAGCACGGCCACGACGGGCCCGAAGACCTCCTCGCGCCACACGGCGTCGTCGGTGCCGGCGGGCAGCACGACGGTCGGCGGCACCCACCAGCCCGGCAGGTCGGGGACGGACCCGGCCACCGCCACCTCGACGCCGCCGAGGTAGCCCTGCACGCGGTCGCGCTGCTGCGCCGAGATCAGCGGGCCCATCTCGCTGTCGGGGTCCTCCGCGGGGTTGGTCACGCGCATGCCCCGCACGGCACTCGCGAGGCCGGCCACGAACTCGTCGTAGACGGGGCGCTGCACCAGGATCCGCGACCGGGCGCAGCAGTCCTGGCCCGCGTTGTCGAAGACGGCGCCGGGGGCGCTCGCCGCGGCCCGCGCGACGTCGGCGTCGGCGAAGACGATGTTGGCGCTCTTGCCGCCCAGCTCGAGGGTCACCCGCTTGACCTGGTCGGCGCAGCCGCGCATGACGCGCTTGCCCACCTCGGTGGAGCCGGTGAAGCAGACCTTGCGCACCAGCGGGTGGGTGACGAAGCGCTCGCCCACCACCGGGCCCGCACCGGGCAGCACGGTCAGCACGCCCTCGGGCAGCCCGGCCTCGCGGGCCAGCTCGCCGAGGCGCACCGCGGTCAGCGGCGTCAGCTCGGCGGGCTTGACCACCACGCAGTTGCCGGCGGCGAGCGCCGGGGCGACGCCCCAGCCGAAGATCGGCATCGGGAAGTTCCACGGCACGATCACGCCGACGACGCCGAGCGGCTCGTGGAAGGTGACGTCGACGCCGCCGGGCACGGGGATCTGGCGGCCGAAGAGGCGCTCGGGGGCGGCGGCGTAGTAGTTCAGGCAGTCGCGCACGTTGCCCGCCTCCCAGCGGGCGTTGCCCAGGGTGTGGCCGGCGTTGCGCACCTCGAGCTGCGCGAGCTCCTCGACGTGGGCGTCGACCACGGCGGCGTACGCCCGCAGCAGCCGGGCGCGCTCCCCCGGCGCGACCGCGCGCCAAGCGGCGTACGCCTCGTGGGCGCGCTCGATCGCGGCGTCGGTCTGCTCGACGGAGGCCAGCTCGACCTCGGTGACGGGCTCGGCCAGGGCAGGGTCGATGACGGTGTAGCTGGTCACGGGAGGTCCTCGGGGGGTTCAGGGATCACATGCGCTCGAAGCCGCGCCGCCGCTCCCAGTCGGTGACGGTCGCCTCGAAGGCGGCGAGCTCCACGTCGGCCATGTTGGTGTAGTGGTCGACGACGGCGTCACCCAGGGTCCTCCTCGCCAGCTCGGAGGAGTGGAACACCTCACGTGCGGCGCGCAGGGTGCGCGGCACCGTGGGCAGCCCCGCGGTGTAGGCGTTGCCCTCCGTCGGGGGGCCGAGCTCGAGCCCGCGCTCGATGCCGTCGAGCCCGCAGGCGAGCATCGCGGCGACCGCGAGGTAGGGGTTGACGTCGGCGCCGGGCACCCGGTTCTCCATGCGCGCGCCGGCGCCGCGGCCGACGAGCCGCACCGCGCAGGTGCGGTTGTCCTCGCCCCAGGCGATGGCGGTGGGGGCGAAGGAGCCGTCGGCGAAGCGCTTGTAGGAGTTGACGTTGGGTGCGTAGAGCAGCGTCATGTCGCTCATCCCCTCGAGCACGCCCGCGACGAAGGAGTCGTAGAGCGGCGTGCGCGCGTCGTCGTCCCAGAAGACGATCCGGCCGTCGTCGCCGTCGTCGCCGAGGCCGCGCAGCGAGAGGTGGATGTGGCAGGAGCTGCCCTCGCGCTCGTCCCACTTGGCCATGAAGGTGATCGACTTGCCCTGCTGGGCGGCGATCTCCTTGGCCACGGTCTTGTAGACCGCGTGGTTGTCGCAGGTCGTGAGCACGTCGGCGAAGAGGAAGCCGATCTCGTGCTGGCCGAAGTTGCACTCGCCCTTGGCGCTCTCGACGTCGAGCCCCGCGTCGTACATCACGTTGCGGATCTGGCGCAGCAGCGGCTCCACGCGGGTGGTGCCGACGATGGAGTAGTCGACGTTGTACTGGTTGGCCGGCGTCAGGGCGCGGTAGTCGGC
>JBQGFI010000155.1:0-3904 GCA_052040065.1 Marmoricola sp. | reverse complement strand
TGGGGCCTGACCAGGCCCGCCTGCCCACCACCGTACAAACGTCAACCACCGCGCGGGGAGAGCGCGCGCCGGACTCACAAGGTCCTCACAAGGTCCTCACCGCGTCCGATCCACGCCCGATCCACGCCCGATCCGAGGTCCGGTGGGGTCCTCCGCGGCGTGGCCGCTTCGCCGCGCGGCCGTCGTAGGCCAGCGTGTGTCCCACCTTCCCCTCCCCGACAGCGAGGACCCTGCCGTGCGCACCTCCCCCCTCCTCACCGTCGCTGCCGCGTCCCTCGCGGGCGCGCTGGTCACGACGCTCGTCGGACCGGCCGTCGCGGCGTCCGACGACTCCCCGACCACCCGCGGCTCCTCCCCCGACGTCGCCGCCACCGAGCTCGCCGAGCTCGGCTCGTTGGTTCGCGACGCCGGCATCGGTGCGCTGCGCCGCTCCAGCTCGCCGGCGGCGTCGCTGCCCGCCGAGCTGCGGATGCCGACGTCGTACCCGAGCCAGCCCCGGCTGCGCACCTTCCCCGACGCCACTCCCGACGACGCGGCCGACACCGGCGAGCTGATCGCCTACGACGAGATCGCCCCGCGGCTGACCGACCTGATGGAGCGCAGCCGCCGCGTCTCGACCCAGGTCGTCGGCCGCACCACCGGGGGCCGCGACCTCTACCTCGTCACCGTCACCTCCCCGGAGTCGCGCACCGAGACCGCCCGGCAGACGGCGTGGCGCGAGAAGATGCGGCAGGAGCCCGCCCGCGCCGCGCGCGACGCCCGGCTGCGCGCCGGCTACAAGACACCGATCTGGATCAGCGCCAACATCCACGGCAACGAGTGGGAGGGCACCGACGCGGCGCTCAACTACATCGAGCGCCTGGCCAACGCCCCCCGCAGCGAGGTGGGCGACCTGCTCGACGGCCACCGGCTCTACTTCAGCGTCGCGCTGAACCCCGACGGTCGCACCATCGGCACGCGGCGCACCGGGCTCGCGCTCGACGCCAACCGCGACATGATCACCAACACCACCCCCGAGGCCGTCAGCTACGTCCGGACCGCCCAGGCGATCCAGCCGCTCTACGCCGCCGACCTCCACGGCTACACCGACGTGCTCCAGGTCGAGCCCTGCGGCCCGCCGCACGGGGAGAACTACGAGTACGACCTCTTCCTGCCCCACGGCTACGCCGCGGCGCTGAAGGTCGAGCAGGACGTGGTCGCGGCCGACATCCCCGGCAACACCTACTACAACATCGCGACCGGCGACGTCGTGGAGGAGAACACCTCCGAGGACACCGCCCACATCGCGATCCCCTACCGCGACATCCCCTCGGGCTGGGACGACTACCCGCCGATCTTCACCGCGCAGTACGCCGCCTTCCAGGGTGCCGTCACCAGCACCGTCGAGCTGCCGCTCGCCCGGCCCAACGGCTCGAGCCAGACGCCGGCGAACGCCGTGACCAACGTCGCGGTGGCCGAGCAGACCATCACCAGCCTGGTCGAGTACGTCGCGGACAACTCCGAGGACATGCTGGCCGACCAGATCGAGGTCTTCCGCCGTGGCGCGGCCGGCGAGCCCAAGCAGGCGCTCACCGCCGACGACATCGCCGCCGTCCCCGGGCCCGACCAGTGGAAGCAGCACTGGGACGTCGCCGACGACCAGGACGAGGTCACGGTGCCGCGGGTCTACGCCATCCCCATGGGCGCCCGGCAGCGGTCGCGGAGCGACGCGAGCGCCCTGGTGCGCCAGCTGCTCTTCCACGACATCGAGGTCAGCCGCCTGACCAGGCCGACCCGGCTCGGCACGCGGGTCTACCCCGCCGGCACCTACGTCGTCGACATGCGGCAGCCGCTGCGGGGCCTGGCCAACTCCCTGCTCGACCTCGGTGGCGACATCTCCGAGAAGGTGCCGACGATGTACGACATCTCGGCGTGGAGCTACTCCTACCTGTGGGGCGCCCGCGTCGACAAGATCGGCCGCATCAACGACCGCACCGTGCCCCACCTGCGCCGGGTCTCCGCGCCCACGCGCGTCGGTGGCGTCGCGCGGCCGGCCCGCAACCTCACCTTCCCGCTCGCCGGCGTCGCCGACTACCGCGCCCTCAACGCGCTGCTCGACCGCGGCGTCGGGGTCCGGCTGCTGCGCGACGGCACCCCGGTGACCGGGCGCGACTCCGCGACGATCCGCACCATCGCCCGCGAGCACGACGTCCGCATGGTGCCGGCCTCGGCACGGCAGGTGCGGGCGCTGCGGGCCCCCACCACGAAGAAGCTCGACGACCTCCGGGTGGCGTACTCCGGCACCCAGGACGACATGCTCGCGCTGCGCGAGCTCGGCTTCGACGACCTGGTGCCGGTCGACGCCACCGCGATCGACGACTCGCCCGCGGTGCTCAACGGGGTCGACGTGATGTGGCTGGGCGCCGAGCTGGAGTTCGACGACGACCAGGTCGTCGGGCGCCGCGCCGTCGCGTCCTTCGTGCAGGGCGGCGGCGGCCTGGTCGGCAGCGGCTCCGGCGCGGCCCGGACGATGTCGAGCCTCGGCGTCCTGCAGGCGACCCCCGTCGAGGGCGAGGGCAACAGCAACGGCATCGTCGGGGTCGACGCGGTCGACAACGGGGTGCTGGGACGCCACGAGCAGCGGGCGGCCTTCGTCTACCCCGCGGTGTCGTTCGTCGACCTCGGCGCGCGCACCAGCATCCAGGAGCGGTACGCCGCTCGGGGACCGCTGCTGGCCGGCCACTGGGTCGGCGTGGGCGAGGAGTCGGAGGCGTACGCCGCCGGCAAGGCGTCGGTGGTCTCCGGGACCTCGGTCTCGGGCGCCCGCGGGCTGGTCTTCGGCACCTCGGTCTTCTTCCGCACCCACCCCAAGGGCGGCCTGAGCCAGGGCGCCCGCGGGATCTTCTGGGCGGCGCCCCCCGCCTGACCCTGGCTGACACCTGGCCGCGACCCGTCGCCGGCCGGTCGCTCCCGAGGGAGCGATCGGTCAGCGGCGGGCCGCGGTGCGCTTGCGGGGCGCAGCCCGCTTGCGGGGCTTGGCGGCCGGCTGCGCCACGCGCTCGCCCAGCAGCGGGGCCAGGAACTGACCGGTGAAGGACTCGGGCTCGGCGGCGACCTGCTCCGGGGTGCCCTCGGCGACGACGGTGCCGCCCTTGTTGCCGCCCGAGGGACCCATGTCGATGAGCCAGTCGGCGGTCTTGATGACGTCGAGGTTGTGCTCGATGACCAGGACGGTGTTGCCCTTGTCGACCAGGCTGGAGAGCACGCCGAGCAGCTTGCGGATGTCCTCGAAGTGCAGACCGGTGGTCGGCTCGTCGAGCACGTAGACGGTGCGCCCGGTGGAGCGCTTCTGCAGCTCGCTGGCGAGCTTGACCCGCTGCGCCTCGCCGCCCGACAGGGTGGTGGCCGGCTGGCCGAGCCGCACGTAGCCGAGCCCGACCTCGACCAGGGTCTTGAGGTGGCGCGCGATCGCGGGGATCGCGGCGAAGAAGTCGACGGCCTCCTCGATCGGCATGTCCAGGACGTCGGCGACCGTCTTGCCCTTGTAGTGCACCTCAAGCGTCTCGCGGTTGTAGCGGGCGCCGTGGCAGACCTCGCACGGGACGTAGACGTCGGGCAGGAAGTTCATCTCGATCTTCAGCGTGCCGTCGCCCGAGCAGGCCTCGCAGCGCCCGCCCTTGACGTTGAAGGAGAAGCGTCCCTGCTGGTAGCCGCGCACCTTGGCCTCCGGGGTGGAGGCGAAGAGCTTGCGGACGTGGTCCCAGACGCCGGTGTAGGTCGCCGGGTTGGACCGCGGCGTGCGCCCGATCGGCGACTGGTCGACGTGGATGACCTTGTCGACGTGCTCGAGGCCGGTGATGGTGCGGTGGCGGCCCGGCACGGCGCGTGCGTGGTAGATCTGCTTGGCCAGCGAGGTGTAGAGGAT
>JBQGFI010000154.1:0-2142 GCA_052040065.1 Marmoricola sp. | reverse complement strand
CCGCTGTGGCCCGACGTCGCCGACGCCGTGCGTGCGGTCGCCGCCCACCCGCGGGTGCGCGGCGTCGGGCTGCTCTCCAACGTCGACGACGCGCTCGCCCGGCGCACCCGGGCCGCGTCGCTGGTCGACGCCGACCTGCTGCTCACCTCGCAGCGGCTGCGCGCCTTCAAGCCCGACGCCCGCCTCTACGAGGAGGCGGCCGCGGCCGTTGCGCCGGCGACGCTGGTGCACGTGGCGGCCTCCGCGCGCGACGTGCGGGGCGCGCTCGAGGCGGGCCTGGCGACGGTGCGGCTCGCCCGCGGCGGCCACGCCCTCGACCCCGACGGTCCCCGGCCCGACCACGAGGTGACGGACGCGGCCGACCTCCCCGCCACGATCGCGGCCCTCGCGCGCTGAGGGCGGCGTACGTGGGGTCTCGGGACGACCCTCGCGCCGTACTAGGTTGCGCAACTGACTAGTCAGTCGTACTGTCTAGCCATGACCGACGAGACCAGCCCCTGGCCGGGGGAGTGGATGCGGGGGGTGCTCACCCTGTGCGTCCTCGCCGTCGTCGGCGAGGGACGCACCTACGGCTACGCCATCGCGGCCCGTCTGGCCGAGGCCGGTCTCGGCACGGTCAAGGGCGGCACGCTCTACCCGATCCTCGGTCGCCTCGAGCAGGACGGTCTGGTCGCGTCGACCTGGGGGGCCGGTGAGTCCGGCCCCGGCCGCAAGTTCTTCGAGGCGACGCCGCTGGGGCGCGAGCACCTGGCCGAGCGCGCCGCCCGGTGGGGCGACTTCGTCGCCCGCGCCGGCTCCCTGATCCACCCCGCCACCGACGCACCCGTGAGGACCCGCCATGACGTCTCCTGACCAGACCGCCGTCGACTCCTACCGGGAGCGCCTGCTGCTCGCGCTGCGGATGCGCGACGTGCCCGGCGACCGCATCGGCGAGGTGCTCGCCGAGGTCGAGGCCCACGTCGCCGAGACCGGCGAGGACCCGGTCGACGCCTTCGGTCCGCCGCGTCGCTACGCCGACCAGGTCGTCGGCGTGAGCGGGCGCCGCGGGCGCTGGCACCTCGACCGCGCCACCGTCGTCAGCTCGCTGGTGATCGCCGTCGTGTCCTTCGCCGCGATGAGCCTCACCGTGGGCGGCCTGCTGGGGGTGGTCGGTGACGGCGCGACCGGCCCGTTCGGGATCCCCGCCGGCGTCGAGCTCGTGCTCGGCCTGGTGCTCTCGGCCGTGGTGCTCACCGGGCTGGTGAGGTACACGCGGCGCATGGACGACCCCGTGGTCGACCCTCGCTCCGGACAGCGCGTCGGCCAGCTGCCGGGGTGGGTGCCGCCGGTGACCTTCGGCGGCATCTTCGTGGCCCTCGTGGTGGTCGCGCTCGTCGTCGACCGGCTGACCTCCTGACCCGGCGGGCCTCCCCGGAGGGTCGCGTCAGCGGTGGAGCCGGGCCGCCTGGCGGGTGAGGTGGTCGCGCTCGGCGGTACTGGTGGCCACCGCGGCGGCGGCGGCGTAGAGCCGGGCGGCCTCGTCGAGGTCGCCCGCGCGCTCGTGGAGGTGTGCCGCCACGGCGTCGTGGCGGGGCAGCGCGGGGTCGACCTCGGCCAACGCGGCGAGCCCCGCCCGGGCGCCGTCGGCCTCGCCGACGGCGACGGCACGGTTGAGCCGGACGACGGGGCTGCCGGTGAGCGCGAGCAGCTCGTCGTACCACTCGACGACCTGGACCCAGTCGGTCTCCGCGGCGCTCGGGGCGTCGGCGTGCAGCGCGGCGCTCGCCGCCTGCGCCTGGGACTCTCCGTGCCGGTCGCGTGCCAGCGCCGCCTGCAGCAGCCCGATGCCCTCGGCCACCATCGCGGTGTCCCAGCGGCGGCGGTCCTGCTCGGCCAGCGGGACCAGGGCGCCGTCGGCCCGGGTGCGACTCGCGCGCCGGGCGTGGTGCAGCAGCATCAGCGCGAGCAGGCCGTGCACCTCCGGCTCGTCGGCGAGGCCGGCGAGCTGCCGGGTGAGCCGGATCGCCTCGGCGGGGGGGTGGAGGAGGCCCCGGGAGCCCGCGGTGAAGAAGGGGTAGGTCGACCGCCGCACGCGCGGCCGTGACCCGCTCCCCCGCCCGTTCGTGCAGGTGGGCGCTGACCGCGGTCCAGCGGGGCAGCGCC
>JBQGFI010000153.1:0-1950 GCA_052040065.1 Marmoricola sp. | reverse complement strand
CGTGGAGTTCTACGGTCCCGGCGTCTCGGCGCTGCCCCTGGCCAACCGCGCCACGATCGGCAACATGAGCCCCGAGTTCGGCTCCACCATCGCGGTCTTCCCGATCGACGAGGAGACCACCAAGTACCTCGAGCTGACCGGCCGCTCGGCCGAGCAGGTCGCGCTCGTCGAGGCCTACGCCAAGGCCCAGGGCCTGTGGCACGACCCCGACGCCGAGCCGCGCTACTCCGAGCGCCTCGAGCTCGACCTGGCCACCGTCGTCCCCTCGCTCGCCGGCCCGAAGCGGCCCCAGGACCGGGTCTCGCTGGCCAGCGCCAAGGAGGCCTTCCGCACCTCGCTGGCCGACTACGTCGACGGCGACGACGCCGGCTCGGTGCGCTCCAAGGTCGACGAGGCCTCCGCGGAGTCCTTCCCCTCCAGCGACGCCCCCGCGATCTCCGAGGGCGGCAACGGCGGCGGCGCGCCGGACGACTGGCGCAACCACCCCGCGGGCAGCGGCGAGGGGCGCCCCTCCAACCCGCAGCACGTCCGGCTCGCCGACGGCACCGAGTTCGAGCTCGACCACGGTGCGGTGACGATCGCCGCGATCACCTCGTGCACCAACACCTCCAACCCCTCGGTGATGATCGGGGCCGCGCTGCTGGCCAAGAACGCCGTGGAGAAGGGGCTGACCACCAAGCCGTGGGTCAAGACCACGCTCGCGCCCGGCTCGCAGGTCGTCAGCAACTACTACGAGCGCGCCGGCCTCACGCCGTACCTCGACAAGCTCGGCTTCAACCTCGTCGGCTACGGCTGCACCACCTGCATCGGCAACTCCGGGCCGCTCATCCCCGAGGTGAGCGACGCGGTCAACGCGGGTGACCTCGCGGTGACCTCGGTGCTCTCGGGCAACCGCAACTTCGAGGGCCGCATCAACCCCGACGTGAAGATGAACTACCTGGCCTCGCCGCCGCTGGTGGTCGCCTACGCGCTCGCCGGGTCGATGGACGTCGACCTCTTCGAGGACCCCCTGGGCCAGGACGAGGACGGCAACGACGTCTTCATGCGCGACATCTGGCCGAGCGCGGCCGAGGTCGAGGAGGTCGTCGCCAGCTCGATCACCTCCGAGATGTTCGCCGAGGACTACGCCGACGTCTTCGCCGGCGACGAGCGCTGGCGCTCGCTGCCGACCCCCGAGGGCGACGTCTTCGAGTGGGACGAGCAGTCGACCTACGTGCGCAAGGCGCCGTACTTCGACGGCATGCCCGACGAGCCGGAGCCGGTCGAGGACATCACCGGTGCCCGCGTGCTGCTCAAGCTGGGCGACTCGGTGACCACCGACCACATCAGCCCCGCGGGCGCCATCAAGAAGGACAGCCCCGCCGGCCGCTACCTCGCCGAGCACGGTGTGCAGCAGCGCGACTTCAACTCCTACGGCTCGCGCCGCGGCAACCACGAGATCATGATCCGCGGCACCTTCGCCAACATCCGGCTGCGCAACCAGCTCGCGCCGGGCACCGAGGGCGGCGTGACCCGCGACTTCACCCGCGACGGCGAGGTCACCACGGTCTACGAGGCCAGCGAGCACTACCTCGAGCAGGGCACCCCGCTCGCGGTGCTCGCCGGCAAGGAGTACGGCTCCGGCTCCTCGCGCGACTGGGCCGCCAAGGGCACCGCGCTGCTCGGCGTGAAGTTCGTGATCGCCGAGTCCTACGAGCGCATCCACCGCTCCAACCTCATCGGCATGGGGGTGCTGCCGCTGCAGTTCCCCGAGGGCCAGAGCGCGGAGAGCCTGGGCCTGACCGGCGAGGAGGAGTTCTCCGTCACCGGCGTCACCGCGCTCAACGAGGGCAGCACGCCCAAGACGGTGAAGGTGACGGCGGGCGACGTGGAGTTCGACGCGACCGTGCGCATCGACACCCCCGGCGAGGCGAACTACTACCGCAACGGCGGGATCATGCCGTACGTGCT
>JBQGFI010000152.1:0-3137 GCA_052040065.1 Marmoricola sp. | reverse complement strand
GGCGTGGTTGGCGATGTAGACGAGCTGGTCGGCCGGCAGCCGGATGTTGAGGGTGTGCAGCACCGCGCCCATCGAGGGCACCGCGAGGTAGGCCGTGAGGTGCTCGGCGTTGTTCCACATGAAGGTCGCGACACGCTGGTCCCCCTCGACGCCGAGACCCCGCAGCGCGCCGGCGAGCTGCGCGACCTTGACCCCGAGCTCGCCGTAGGTGAGCGACCGGGTGCCGTCCTCCGTGGCGGTGACGACCTCGGAGTCGCGGTGCACGGTGGTGCCGTGCCGGGTGATCTCGCGGATGGTCAGCTGGACGTCCTGCATCGTGCTGCGCATGGGGCGAGCCTGCCTGCCGTGCCCAAGGCTGTCCAGACGTGTGTCTAGGCTCGGCGGGTGCTCTCGGACTTCACCACGCGCCCGACCCTGACCGGCACCTTCGGCATGGTCTCCTCCACCCACTGGCTGGCCTCGCAGGCCGCGATGCGGATGCTCGAGCTGGGCGGCAACGCCTTCGACGCCGCCGTCGCTGGCGGCTTCGTGCTGCACGTCGTGGAGCCGCACCTCAACGGTCCTGGCGGTGACCTGCCGGCGATCGTCGCCACCGCGGACGACCCGACGCCGCGGGTGCTCTGCGGGCAGGGACCGGCGCCCGCCGCGGCCTCGCGCGAGACCTTCGCGGCGATGGGCCTCGACCACGTGCCGGGGTCGGGCGTCGTCGCCGCCGCGGTGCCGGGCGCCGTCGACGCCTGGCTGCTGCTGCTCCGCGACCACGGGTCGCTGCCGCTGGCCACCGTGCTCGAGCCCGCGACGGCGTACGCCCGCGACGGTCACCCGGTGCTCGGTCGCGTGGTCGACACCATCGCCCGGGTGCAGGACCTCTTCACCGAGCACTGGCAGCCCTCGGCCGCGCTGTGGCTGCCCGGCGGGCGGCCGCCCCGCCCCGGCGAGCTCGTCACCAACCCGGCGTACGCCACGGTGCTGGAGCGGCTCGCCGACGCCGGCGACGCCGAGTCGGCGCGCCGGCTGTGGCGCGAGGGCTTCGTGGCCGACGCCGTCGACGCCTGCCGCGAGCGGGCGTGGCGCCACTCCGGCGGCGAGGTGCTGCCGGGCCTGGTCTCCGGCCAGGACCTCGCGGACTACTCGGCGACCTGGGAGCCCGCGGTGGTGCGCTCCTGGCAGGGCGTCGAGGTCGCCAAGACCGACCTCTGGGGCCAGGGGCCGGCGCTGCTCCAGGTGCTCGCGATGCTCGAGGAGCTGGGCGAGCTCGACCCCGACAGCGAGCGTGGGATGCACGCGCTGGTGGAGTGCTGGAAGCTCGCGATGGCCGACCGGGAGGCGTGGTTCGGCGACCGCTCCCCCGTCGGCGTCGACGAGCTGCTCGACCCGGCGTACCTGGCCGGCCGCGCGGCGCTGGTGGGCGACGCCGCCGACCTCGACGTGCGGCCCGGCTCCCCGGGCGGTCGCGAGCCACGGCTCTCGGCCCACGTGCAGCGTCTCCTCGCCGGGGAGCGGGTGACGCCGTCGAGCGACGGCACGACGGGCGAGCCGACGGTGCAGCGCGACGGCGAGACCCGCGGCGACACCTGCCACCTCGACGTGGTCGACCGCTGGGGCAACGTCGTCTCGGCCACCCCCAGCGGTGGCTGGCTGCAGAGCTCGCCGGTCATCCCCGAGCTCGGCTTCTGCCTCGGCAGCCGCTCGCAGATGTTCTGGCTCGACGAGGGCCTGCCGGCCTCGCTCGAGCCGGGCGCCCGGCCGCGCACGACGCTCACGCCGACGCTGGTGCTGCGCGACGGCGTCCCCGTGCTCGCCTGCGGCTCCCCCGGCGGCGACCAGCAGGACCAGTGGCAGTCGCTCTTCCTGCTCCGCCACGTGGCGCAGGGCCGCTCGCTGCAGCAGGCGATCGACGCCCCGATGTTCCACACCACCAGCTTCCCGGGGTCCTTCCACCCCCGCGGCATGGAGCCGGGGTCGCTGGTCACGGAGTCGCGGGTCGCGCCCGAGCTGCTCGACGGCCTGCGCCGCCGCGGCCACCAGGTGGTCGAGGAGGGCCCGTGGTCGCTCGGCCGCATGTGCGCCGTCGCCCGCGAGCCCGCCACCGGTGTGCTCTCCGCCGGCGCCAACCCGCGGGGGATGCAGGGGTACGCCGTCGGCCGGTGAGCGGGGCGCCCCGGCGGGGGCCTCTTGGGGCCACAAGGCCGCGACACGCCGGGCCCCGAGGGCCACTTCGCCGAGAACCCGGCGTCCGGCAGGGGCGGACGCCGCTAGCCGAGCAGGTGCGCGATCCCGGCGTGGTGGCGCCGCGCCTCCTCGGGTGACCCGGTGCCGTAGACCCGCAGCACCCGGGCGAGGTCGGGGTGGTGCTCCTCGAGCAGCGCGGCCGCCTCGGCCAGCTCACGACCCGACGCCACGGCGCGCAGCACTCCGGAGACGACCGCGGCGTCGTCGCCGCGACCGGGGGTGGCGGCGCGTGGCGCGGTGAGCGTGGCGGTGTCGTCCTGGGCCACCTGCTCGAGCCGCGCGGCGACCTCGACGTGCGGGAGTCCCTGCTCGACCTCGTCGGCCAGCCCGAGCAGCGAGCCGAAGCGCGCGGCCGCCTGCGGGTTGCCGATCTTGATCCGGTGACCGCTGGCCAGCTGCGAGAGCATCGGCGCGGAGATGCCGGTGACCCGCGCGACGGTGGCCTGCGACACCCCCAGGGTGCGCGTGATCCGCTGCAGGCACTCGCCGAGGGAGGCGCCGTACAGCGCCCGCTGCTGGGCGATGCTGTCGGCCACGTCCACGGCGGCAGCGTAGACCCGCGCCACCTATTCGCGAAAGCACCCTTGACATTTGCTTGTGCAAACACTGAGGATCGCCGCATGACCTCGCTCCCTCGCCGTGCCGCCCGGCTGCTCGCGACCGGGCTCGTGCTCGCGGCCGGCGCCCTGTCCCTCCCCCCGGCGACCGCCGCCGACGCCGAGAGCGAGACCGGGCGCATGCTGCTGGTGCTCGACTCCTCGGGCTCGATGAAGGAGCCGGCGGGCGGCGGGTCGACGAAGATCGCCGCCGCCAAGCAGGCCCTCGGTCGGGTGGTCGACGGCCTGCCCGACGACGCCGAGGTGGGCCTCCGGGTCTTCGGAGCCGAGGTCTTCTCCCGCGACGAG
>JBQGFI010000151.1:0-6681 GCA_052040065.1 Marmoricola sp. | reverse complement strand
GGAGCACCGGTCTCGCCCAGGACCTCGTCGACGACGTCCGCGAGCACCTGCGCCTGCTCGCGCAGGTCTCCGGTGCCGTCGCCGGGGGTGTCGACCACCGCGACCTCGCGGCCCGCCTCGGCGAGCAGCCGCCGCACCGGCTCCACCGAGGCCGCGTCGCCGCCGTACCCGGGCACCACGACGACCGGGCCCGGCGTCGCCTGGTCGACCTGCGGCCCGTCGCCCGCACGCAGCAGCGCGACCGTCGCCGCGACCACGGCGACCACCACGAGCACGACGACCCCGAGCAGCAGCCGGCGTCGCGCCGGTGGCAGCGACTCCAGCACGAGGGGTCAGTACCCGTCGGAGTAGCCCTCGGGCCGGTCCTCGGGCACCACGATCGGGCGCAGCCGCGCCCACACGGCGAAGACCAGCGCGGTCGCGAGCAGCGCCAGGCCGGTCCAGAGGTTGACCCGCAGGCCGTCGGCCTTGGCCAGCTGCTCCTCGGAGTCCAGGAACTGCGCGGCGACGAGGATGACGCCGTACAGCCCCAGGAGCAGGCCGATGAAGTTGCGGATGTCGAAGGCACCCGCGGCCTTGCGACTGCTGCTCGACTGCTGCTCGCTCATGACGTCCACCTCACCAGAACACGACGTTGAGGGCGATGACCATGACCAGGGCGATCCCGGCCAGCTTGGTCGGCTGCTGGTACCAGGCGAGGTCCACGTCGGTGTCGTCGTGGAAGTCGGCCTTCGGTGTCAGCGAGTAGACCAGACCCCGCAGCTCGCTCTCGGGCTTGGGGGCGGTCACCATCGTGACCGCGATGCTCACCACGATGTCGACCACGAAGGCCGCACCCGCGGCGGCGAAGCTCGCGCCCTGGCCCGACAGCGGCAGCACCCCGACCGAGAGCACCCCGAGGGTGCCCTCGCTGAGGATGGCCACCAGCACCGCGGCCGCGGTGCCGGAGACCAGGCCCACCCAGCCGGCCGTGGCCGTCATCCGCTTCCAGAACATGCCGAGGATGAAGGTGGCGAAGAGCGGGGCGTTGAAGAACCCGAAGAGCGTCTGCAGGTAGTCCATGATGTTGTTGTACTGAGAGGCGAAGAGCGCGGTGCCGATCGCCACCACCGTCGCCAGCGACGTCGCGACGCGGCCGACCTTGAGGTAGTAGCCGTCCTCGCGGTCCTTCACCACGTAGGTCTCCCACAGGTCGTAGGAGAAGACCGTGTTGAAGGCCGAGATGTTGGCCGCCATGCCCGCCATGAAGGACGCCAGCAGGCCGGCGATCGCCAGGCCCAGCATGCCGTTGGGCAGCAGGTCGCGGATCAGGTAGATCAGCGCGTTGTTGTAGTCGGGTGTGCCGCCGGAGTTCTTCGGCTCCGAGATCTCGTTGACCAGGACCGCGGCGATCATGCCGGGGAAGATCACGATGAAGGGCACGAACATCTTCGGGAAGGCGCCGATGATCGGCGTGCTCTGCGCGGAGGCCATCGACTTCGACGCCATCGCGCGCTGCACCTCGACGAAGTTCGTCGTCCAGTAGCCGAAGGACAGCACGAAGCCGAGCCCGAAGACGATGCCGACCACCGACCAGAAGGGGCTGTCGAAGCCGGTGAGCGCGGTGCCGGGCCAGGACGAGAGCTGGTCGGCGCCGCCGGTGCTCTCGGCCACCCGGCTCTTCAGGCCGTCCCAGCCGCCGACCATGTGCAGGCCGACCAGCGTCAGCGGCAGCAGCGCCGCGACGATCACGAAGAACTGCAGCACCTCGTTGTAGATGGCCGCCGACAGGCCGCCGAGGGTGGTGTAGGAGAGCACGATCGCGGCCGCGACGAAGAGCGAGACCCACAGCGGCCAGCCGAGGATCACCTCGACGATCGTGGCCAGCAGGAAGAGGTTGACCCCCGCGATCAGCAGCTGCGCGAGCGCGAAGCTCAGCGCGTTGACCAGGTGGGCGCCGGTGCCGAAGCGGCGCCGCATGAACTCCGGCACCGAGCGGACCTTGGAGCCGTAGTAGAAGGGCATCATCACGATGCCGAGGAAGAGCATCGCCGGCACCGCGCCGACCCAGAAGTAGTGCACCGTCGGGATGCCGTAGTTGGCGCCGTTGGCCGACATGCCGATGATCTCGACCGCGCCGAGGTTGGCCGCCACGAAGGCCAGGCCGGTGACCCAGGCCGGCAGCGAGCGGCCCGAGAGGAAGAAGTCGATGCTGCTGCTGACCGAGCGCCGGGCGGCGAAGCCGATGCCGAGCACGAAGACGAAGTACAGCGCGACGATGAGGTAGTCGATCCAGTTGACGTCGAGCCGGAGCTGCTCCTCAGCTGCCATGACGAACACGCGGGCCACACCTCCGAGTCGAGCGGACGGTGGTCAGGGACAACCACCGCGTCGGCACGCTACTCCTCCGTGCGCCGTCTGCCACGCACCCCACGGGTCGTAGAGTCCGCGCCATGAGCTGGCTGGTGACCGGAGGGGCGGGCTACATCGGCTCGCACGTCGTGCGGGCGTTCGTCGAGCAGGGGCTCGAGGTGGTCGTCCTCGACGACCTCTCCAGCGGCCACCGCGGCTTCGTCGCCGACGACGTCGCCTTCGTCGAGGGGTCGATCCTCGACACGGCGCTGGTCGCGCGCACGCTGCGCGAGCACGCCGTCGAGGGAGTCGTCCACCTGGCCGGCTTCAAGTACGCCGGGGTGTCGGTCGAGCGGCCGCTGCACACCTACGAGCAGAACGTCACGGGCACCGCCCACCTCCTCGCCGCCATGGCCGAGACCGGCGTCGACGCGCTCGTCTTCTCCAGCAGTGCCGCGACCTTCGGCACCCCCGACGTCGACCTCGTCACCGAGGAGACGGCCACGCGCCCGGAGTCGCCGTACGGCGAGAGCAAGCTGATAGGGGAGTGGCTGATCCGCGACGTGGGCGTGGCCACGGGGCTGCGCCACACCTCGCTGCGCTACTTCAACGTCGTCGGCTCGGGAGCGACGACCTCTACGACACCAGCCCGCACAACCTCGTCCCCATCGTCTTCGACCTGCTGCTCGCCGGGCGGACGCCGCGCGTCAACGGCGACGACTACGACACCCCCGACGGCACCTGCGTGCGCGACTACGTGCACGTCGCCGACCTCGCCCACTCCCACGTGGTGGCCGCCCGCCGCCTCGCCGCCGGTGAGCGGCTCCAGCCGGTCTACAACCTCGGCAGCGGCGAGGGCGTCTCGGTCGCGCAGATCATGGACGCCGTGCGTCGCGTCACGGGCCTCGACTTCACCCCCGAGATCGCTCCCCGCCGCCCCGGCGACCCCGCCCGCATCGTCGCCACCGGCGAGGCCGCCGCCCGCGACCTCGACTGGCGGATGCGGCACACCCTCGACGACATGGTCGCCTCCGCCTGGCGCGCCCGCTCCGCGGCGGCGCAGTCGGGCTGACCCCGGGCCGGTGCGATGATCGGCCCATGAGCGCACCGATCACCGACCTGTTCTCCCTCGACGGCAAGGTCGTGGTCGTCACCGGGGCCTCCTCGGGGCTGGGCGTGGCCTTCGCCCAGGGCTTCGCCGAGGCCGGGGCCGACGTCGCGCTGGGCGCGCGCCGGGTCGACCGGCTCGCCGAGACGGCCGCGCTCGTCGAGGCCGCCGGACGCCGGGCGCTGACCGTCGAGACAGATGTCGCCTCCCCGGAGTCGTGCCAGGCGCTCGTCGACGCGACCGTGGCCGAGCTGGGCCGGGTCGACGTGCTGGTCAACAACGCCGGCATCGGCACCGCCGTGCCCGCTACGCGCGAGACGCCCGAGCAGTTCCGCCAGGTCGTCGACGTCAACCTCCACGGCTGCTACTGGATGGCGCAGGCGTGCGGCCGGGTGATGGAGCCCGGCTCGTCGATCATCAACATCTCCTCGGTGCTCGGCCTCACCACCGCCGGTCTGCCGCAGGCGGCGTACTCCGCCTCGAAGGCCGCGCTCATCGGCCTGACGCGCGACCTGGCCCAGCAGTGGACGGGACGCAAGGGCATCCGGGTCAACGCGCTGGCCCCGGGCTTCTTCGCCTCCGAGATGACCGACACCTACCCCGACGGCTACCTCGACCAGGCCATGGCCCGCATCCCGGCCGGCCGCAAGGGCGACGCCCGCGAGCTGGCGGCCACCGCGGTCTTCCTCGCCTCCCCGGCCGCCGGCTACATCACCGGCCAGACGCTGCCGGTCGACGGCGGCATGACGATCACCTGACCGCCGGTCGCGGTCCGGCGGTCAGCGCACGCGCCGGAACCCGTCCTCCACGGGCGGCTCCACGATCACGCCGACCCGGCTCACCCGCACGGTGCGCTTGCCGGGCCCGCCCCCCAGGGCCATGCGACGCAGCGCGGAGTTGTTGGCCGTGCTCGACTCGTGCAGCGCCCCCTCGGGGTTGGCCAGGACCTGGATGTAGTAGACGCCGTTGGGCAGGTTGCGGATGTTGAAGGACTGCCCGGGCAGGAACTGCGCGTAGGTGTCCCCGGAGCCGGTCTCCAGCGTCTGCCGCACCGCCACCGAGCCCCGGTCGCCGCAGGAGGTGTGCAGGTCGGTGTTGTCGG
The DNA here is from genome assembly GCA_052040065.1 of Marmoricola sp. Classification (GTDB taxonomy): domain Bacteria; phylum Actinomycetota; class Actinomycetes; order Propionibacteriales; family Nocardioidaceae; genus Marmoricola. Next base: position 2,140 of record JBQGFI010000151.1, on the reverse strand, counting down.
GTCGCCAGTTGGCCCCCGGGACGGTGTAGTCGACCGCGTCGGTGTTGGCCAGGCAGAAGGCCTCCTTGCGGCTGCGCACCACCAGCTGCTTGTCGGCGTCGAGCAGCCGGTAGGAGGCGAAGTCGGTGAAGTGCCAGTGGTGGTGGCCGTCGCGGGCGTCCCACTCCATCGTGCCGACCGGCGCGTGGCCGACCTGCCGACCGTCGCTGTCGTAGAAGTACTGGTGGGCGTCCATCAGGTCGCTGTCGGTGCCGCGCCGGAAGGCGTCGACCACGAGCGGCGACGGCCCGGCGTTCCACACGGTGGCGGAGAACTGCAGCTGGTTGCCCTGCATCCGGATCCCCCAGGCCGGCAGCGAGCGGAGGTCGGAGAGCACCGCCCCGTCGGCGGCGGCCGACGCGGCGTCGGTCTCCGGCAGCCGGCGCAGCGCCGACCCGGAGGGACGGGCGTCCTGCCCCGCGGTCGCCGACCTCGCGGCCGCCCGGTCCCGGCGCAGCTCCTCGCCCTCCTCGTCCTCCGACGGCACCACGGTGAAGCGGACGGTCGCGGAGGTGTCGTCGGTCAGGCCCAGCCGGCTCACCCAGCCGGGAGAGATCGACAGCGTGGCGCGGTAGCGGCCCCGCTCCAGCGGCAGCGACACCCCCTCGAGCGCCGGGGTGGCCCAGCCGGCCTGCAGCCCCCAGACCTGGCCCAGGGCGTAGCGGTTGGCCTCGCACCCGTAGCCGTAGGGCGACGTGCTCGGTGCGTCCACCCGGCGCCGCGCCTGCGTGTAGGAGTTGGGGCAGAAGGGCAGCCGACGGTCGACCACCGTGGCGCCCGTGCGGTCGACCACGGTCAGCCGGAAGAAGCGGCGCAGGCCGCTGAAGTCCTCCTTGACGAAGCCCTGCGGGAGCACCCGCGTGCCCGCGGAGTCCGACACCGTGGCGCGCAGCCTGTCGCGGTAGCTCGGCCGCGTGACGCGCACCTCGAAGGGGTCCTCGCCCGCGACCACGTGGACCCCCAGCTCGAGGTAGGCGCGGCCGTCGTAGAGCGGCGCGGTGGTCTGTCGCGTCGCGCGCAGCAGCGACACGGCCGGGGCCGGCGACGGCGCCGCGGCCTCGCTCACCCTGCCGGCCGCCGAGGCCGTGCCCCCCACCTGCCACGCACCGGTGGTGAGCAGCGCGAGCGCCGCCGCCGTGGCGACGACGGCGCGAGGTGTCCTGGTCGTCCTGCGTCGGCTCATGGCCCGCCTCCCGTCGCCGGACCGCACCCGAGCCGCCCGTCGCGCTCAGCCAACACCCGCGGCGACGCGCCACGCCAGGGGCGGCGCGCCCCTCGCGCCGACCGGTCTATACGGGCCGCCGGCGCCTGCGACCGGTCCGCCCTCCGCTGCGTCTCAGGCGCCGCTCAGGCAGAGGCGCCACACTGGGTGCCATGACGCAACAGCCCCTCGGCGGACGTGCGGCCACGGCCGGTCTGCTCTCGCTCGACTTCCCCCTCTCGCTCGGCACGTTCGAGCAGTACGCCGACGCGCAGCGCGCCGTCGACCACCTGGCCGACCACGAGTTCCCCGTGCAGGACTGCCTCATCGTCGGCACCGACCTGCGTCAGGTCGAGCGCGTCACCGGGCGCCTCACCTGGGGCAAGGTGCTGGCCGGGGGCGCGGCGTCGGGCGTGTGGCTCGGCCTCTTCGTCGGTCTCATCTTCGCGCTCTTCGGCACCAGCGACGCGCTCTCGGTGCTGCTCTCGACGATGCTCTTCGGCGCCGTCTTCGGCGTGCTGTGGGCCGCCGCGGGGTACGCCGCCACCCGCGGCCGTCGCGACTTCACCTCGGTCAGCCAGGTCGTGGCCACCCGCTACGAGCTGCTGTGCGAGCACAAGCACGCCACGCGCGGGCGCGAGCTCCTCCAGCAGCTCGGCGGCGTCGACCCCCAGCTCGGCTTCGACCCGCAGCGGCACCACCCCACCGACCCGTCCTGTCCTCGGCCCGACCCCCCTCGCGCGCCCGCGTGATGGTGCCGTGAGGAAAGCACCGCCGCGGAGTTAGGAAGCCGTCAGGACGCCCCGGTCCGGGCGGACGCGACCGTGTGATGGACCCGTGACCACCACACCTCTCCCCCGCGGAGCCCACCATGGGTGACGTCGGTTTCGCCCTCGCCAT
>JBQGFI010000150.1:0-3289 GCA_052040065.1 Marmoricola sp. | reverse complement strand
GTGCACGGCGTCGTCGAGGCACCCGGCGAGCACCGCGTCGGTCAGCGCGCGCGTCGCCGCGGTCGGGGAGTGGTGGACCAGGAGCAGCCGTGGCACAGCCCGATGATGCACCTCTCTAGACCACGCGAGGGGGTCCGGCGTCCGCTGAGGGGATCGCGGGCGCGTCGCGCTTAGGCTCGACGGGACCGACGGAGCAGACGACCTGGGAGGCAGATCGTGGTCCAGCGACGTTTGCCTCCGGCGTCCGCGGGGAGGCTGGCTCCGGCCGTCACCGCCGGCGCGCCCACGACGACTCCCGAGGCAGGCTGACGATCCGATGGACCTCCTCCGTGGCGCCACGGACGCCGCTGCCGACCCGGCGTCCGAGGTACGCCGGCTGCGGCGCCAGCTGCGCCGCGAGCCGGCGCGCCGGCTCGCGGCCGCGAGCCACGGGGCGCGGGCCCCCCCCCCCCTCAACGACTCGGTGCGGCCGCTCCGCTCGGCGCAGGCCGAGCTGCTCGAGCGCGCCGACCAGGCCCGGGTGGTCCACGAGCTGGCCCGCTCGCTGCGCCAGGACCTCGACTCCGCGCAGCTGGTCAACCGCGCCGCCGAGTCGGTCGGCCAGGCCACGGTGGTCGACCGCTGCGACGTGCTCCTGGTCGACGCCGAGCGGTACGCCGCGGTGCGCGGCTCCTGGAGCAACGGCCCGCACGCAGCGGTGCTGCCCCAGCCCAGCTCCTTCGTCGACCTCCCCGAGGAGCTGACGACGCTGCTGCTGGAGACGGCACCGCGGCTCGAGCCGCTGCAGATCGACCACGTCGCCGAGGACGCCCGCCTCGGCAGGAGCGGCGGTCTCGCGGTCGAGCGGGCGCTGGGGATCGCCGCGCTGCTCGCGGTCCCGGTCGCCGTCGGCGACGAGGTCGTCGGCTGGCTGCTGCTCTCCTCCATCCGTCCCCGCGCCTGGCAACCGCGCGAGGTGGCGATCTGCCAGGGGGTCTCCCACGACCTGGTCGCCTCGCTGGTGCAGGTGCAGGCCTTCGAGCAGCAGCGCGAGTCGGTACGCCGGCTCGAGGACCTCGACCGGGCCAAGGACGCCTTCATCTCCACGGTCTCCCACGAGCTGCGCACGCCGCTGACGAGCATCGTGGGCTACCTCGAGCTGATGGCCGAGGGCGGCATGGGTCCGCTCTCCGACGAGGTCTCCCAGGGGATCGGGATCATCGCGCGCAACGTCGACCGGCTGCGCGCCCTGGTCGAGGACCTCCTCGCGCTCTCCGCCTACGACTCGGAGCAGGTGAGCCTGGACCTCCGGTCGGTCGACCTGGGCGCCGTCGTGGCCGAGTGCCGCCAGATGCTGGCGCCCGCCACGGTCGCCAAGCACCTCGAGGTCGTGGTGGTCAGCGAGGGCGAGGTGACCCCGGTGACCGGTGACCCCGTGCAGCTGGAGCGGGTGCTGCTCAACGTGCTGACCAACGCGGTGAAGTTCAGCCACGAGGGAGGCACGATCCCGGTGCGCCTCGGCGTCGGCGAGGACGACGTGGTGGTGAGCATCGCCGACGAGGGCATCGGGATCCCCGAGGCCGAGCTCGACCGGATCTTCTCCCGCTTCTTCCGCTCCTCCCTCTCGGTCGCCGACGAGATCCAGGGCACGGGCCTCGGGCTGGCGCTGGTGCAGTCGATCGTGGAGTGGCACGGCGGCACCGTGGAGGTCACCTCGGAGGAGGGGCACGGCACGACGGTGGTGCTGCGACTGCCGCGGCACCAGGCGACCGACGGCACCGCCGCCACCTGTTAGGGTCGCTGGCGTGCACCGCGAGCGCCTCCTCCTTGGCTGCCGCAGCGGGTCCTGACCGGCCGGACCTCCCCGCTGCGGAGAGTTCCTCGTGCCCGGCACCCGACGCTCCGAGCACCCTCTGAGGAACCATGACTGAGCACCGCAGCACCCCCGCCACCGGTCCCCGCGCCCACGCCCAGCGCCCGAGCGGGATGCCGATCCACCGCTACCGCGCCTTCCCGCCGGTAGACCTGCCCGACCGCACCTGGCCGCAGCAGACGATCACCCAGGCGCCCCGGTGGCTCTCCACCGACCTGCGCGACGGCAACCAGGCGCTGATCGACCCGATGAGCCCCGAGCGCAAGCACCGGATGTTCGACCTGCTCGTGGCGATGGGCTACAAGGAGATCGAGGTCGGCTTCCCCAGCGCGAGCGAGACCGACTTCGCCTTCGTGCGGCAGCTGATCGAGCGCGACAAGGTGCCCGACGACGTCACCATCTCGGTGCTGACCCAGGCCCGCGAGGACCTCATCGAGCGCACCACCGAGGCACTGGTGGGCGTGCACCACGCCAACATCCACCTCTACAACGCGCTGGCCCCGCTCTTCCGCCGCGTCGTCTTCCGGGCGGACCGGCAGGAGGTCAAGGACATCGCGGTGCGCGGCACCGAGCTGTTCATGAAGTACGCCGAGGCCAACCTCGCCCAGACGGTGATCGGCTACGAGTACTCACCGGAGATCTTCACCGGCACCGAGCTGCCCTTCTCGGTGGAGGTCTGCGAGGCGGTCTCCGAGGTCTGGCAGCCCGACGACGACCGCGAGATCATCCTCAACCTGCCGGCCACCGTCGAGATGTCGACGCCCAACGTGTACGCCGACCAGATCGAGTGGTTCTCGCGGCAGCTGACCCGGCGCGAGCACACCACCATCAGCCTGCACCCGCACAACGACCGTGGCACCGCCGTCGCCGCCACCGAGCTGGCGCTGATGGCCGGCGCCGACCGCGTCGAGGGCTGCCTCTTCGGGCACGGCGAGCGCACCGGCAACGTCTGCCTGGTCACGCTCGGCATGAACCTCTTCAGCCAGGGCGTCGACCCCCAGATCGACTTCTCCGACATCGACGAGATCCGCCGCACGGTCGAGTACTGCACCCAGCTGCCGGTGCACCCGCGCCACCCGTACGCCGGCGACCTCGTCTACACCGCCTTCTCGGGCTCCCACCAGGACGCCATCAAGAAGGGGCTGGAGGCGCTGGAGGCCGACGCGCGCGAGGCCGGCCACGACGTCGCCGACCACGCGTGGGAGGCGCCGTACCTGCCGATCGACCCCAAGGACGTGGGCCGCACCTACGAGGCCGTCATCCGGGTCAACAGCCAGTCGGGCAAGGGCGGCGTGGCCTACGTGATGAAGTCGGAGCACAAGCTCGACCTGCCCCGCCGGCTGCAGATCGAGTTCAGCCGCGCGGTGCAGGAGCAGACCGACGGCGAGGGCGGCGAGATGACGCCCGGTGCCATCTGGACGGCCTTCCGCTCCGAGT
>JBQGFI010000149.1:0-5178 GCA_052040065.1 Marmoricola sp. | reverse complement strand
CACGCCGACCGCGCTCAGCGCGCTGTCGAGGGGGCTGGCGCGCCCGGCGTACAGCTCGCCCCAGGCCCGGGTGAGGTTGCAGGCCCCCACCTCGGCGAGGTGCGTGGCGACGCACTCCGGCACGTCGTCGCCCGGCATCGGGGTGTCGAGAACGTAGGCGACCGGCAGGCCCTGGGCCTGGATCTCGGCGAGGGTCCGCGAGGTGGCGTCACCCCACTGCGGGTTGGTCACCTGGGTGCCGACGACCGAGTCGCTCTGCGAGACCACCACGATGTCCGGGTAGAGCCTGCTGATGCGGGCCATGGTGCGCTCGCGCCAGCTCGCGCACTCGGTGTACTCCCGACCCCGGGCGCCGTTGTCGACCGCGACGTCGGCGACCGGGCAGGCCGCCTTGGTCCAGGCCACCACGCGCCACCCCAGCTCCCGAGCCGTCGCGTCCAGCGCGGGAAGCCACTGCTGGGCGTGGGAGTCACCGAAGAGGACCATGGTGTGGTCGCCGTCGGGGTCGCCGTACACGCACTCCGGCTGGTCGACCTGGGCGTACGCCGCGTGGCACCCGTCGGCCGAGCTCACCGGCTGGTCGGAGATGGCCTCGCCCGGCTGCGGGGTCAGGTTGCGCGGGGCATCGACCGTGGCGAGGCCACGGATCAGCGCCTGCTGCACCACTGCGCCGTCGGTGGCGTCGAGCTCGACCTCCTTGGCCGCGGCGCCGGTCCCGACGAAGGCCGGCAGCGTGACCAGGACGACCGCCGACGCCGCGGCGACCAGCCCCGAGCCGACCGCCCCCACCCCGAGCCAGCGACGTGTCGCCAGCCGCGAGAAGCGGGCCGGTCGCTCGACCAGCCAGTGCGTCAGCACGGCGAACCACAGCGCCAGCACCGAGAAGCTCAGCAGGTAGGTCCACGAGAGCGCGTAGCCGACCGCGAGCGGGATCAGCACGACCATCGGCCAGTGCCACAGGTACCAGCCGTAGGAGACGTTGCCGACCGCCTGCATCGGTCGCAGGGCCAGCAACCGCTCGGCGCCCAGACGGTGCTCGCGCATGCCGCCGGCGATGACCGCCATGGTGCCGGCCACCGGGAGCAGGGCCGCGGTCCCGGGGAAGACGGTGTCGGCGTCGTAGACGAAGGCCGAGCCGACCAGCGCGACCAGCCCGAGCCACGTGAGCGGGGCGGCCGCCCCCTGCGGCAGCCGGGAGAGCCGGGAGGCTCCGAGGGCCAGCAGGGCGCCCGCGAGCAGCTCCCAGGCGCGCGTGTGCAGCCCGAAGTAGGCCCACTGCGGGTTGCTGACGCTCTGGGTGACCGAGAGGTAGAGCGACCCGGCGCCGAGCAGCACCAGGCTCGCGCCGATCGCGATCCGGCGGGCACGACCCCGCGTCACGACGGCCAGCCCCGCGATGAGGAGCGGCCAGGCGATGTAGAACTGCTCCTCCACGGCGAGCGACCACATGTGCTGCAGCGGCGAGACGGCACCGTCGGCGTGCTGGTAGTCGGTGCCGATGGCCGCGAGGCGGTAGTTGATGCCGTAGACGAGGGCGAGGAGCGCGTCCATGACCACGTCGCGCACGTGGAAGATCGAGTCCCACACCCGGGCCGCCAGCACCGTCGCCGCGATGACCAGGACCGCGGGTGGCAGCAGCCGCCGCATCCGCCCGCCGTAGAAGCGCAGCAGGTCGACCCGTCCCCGGCGCTCGACCTCGCGGAGCAGCTGACCGGTGATGAGGAAGCCGGAGATCACGAAGAAGACGTCGACGCCGACGTAGCCGCCCGTGACGCCGGGCACCTCGGCGTGGAAGAGGATCACCAGCAGGATCGCGACGGCACGCAGGCCCTGGATGTCGGGACGGAAGTGCCGCGGCCCCGACGCCTGGGCCGGACCGGTGATGCCGGTGCCGGCGACCTGGGGCGTCGCCGTGCGCTGCCTCGGCAGCGGTGCGGCGACCGCTGTGGGGGCGCTCCCGCGGGCCAGGACGGCCTCGGAGCGCTGCCGCGGCAGCCGCACCCGCGGAGCGGTGACCGAGGTGAGCCGGGGCGCCCGGACGGCGCGGGGTGCGGAGGCCGGTCGGGTGCGCAGCGCGAGCAGCGGCAGCTGGACGTAGGCGGCGAGCACGGCGAGCGCGATCATCGCCCAGTACTCGTGGAGCCCGTAGATCAGCGTGCCGCGCACGAGCCCGGCGACGATGAGCACCTGGGTCACCACGACGTACGGCTTGACCAGGCGGCCGACCGACACCGAGATGGGTGCGCCCCGCCGGGCGCCGGGCGCGGGGGCCGCCCCCGCCGTGCCGGTCGCCACCCACTCGCGGGTGCGCCCACGCAGCAGGTGGATGATCGCGGTCAGGTGGGCGAAGGAGTAGAGGTACTGCACCCGCAGCACGTCGAAGCGCCAGCGCCCGCGCATCACGAGCGGGAGCACCACGAACCACAGCGAGAGCGCCCCGAGCAGCCACACCGAGTTCATCGGCTCGACCCAGGCGGGGAGCAGCCAGAGCATCACGATCGCCGGCAGCGGCGCCACGACGGCGTTGACCGCCGTGGCGATGTAGTAGAGGAAGCCGGCCCAGAAGCACAGCCGCTGGCGCGTGCTGAGCATCTGCGACTCGTGGAAGGACCCGTCGGCCAGCAGCGACATCGAGCCCGTGCACCAGCGGTACTGCTGGTTGAGGAACGCCGCGGGGTCGTCGGGGCACAGCCCCTTCGAGACCGGCACCGGCACGTAGCGGACCACGAAGCCGGCCTTGAGCATTCCGACGCCCGTGTGGATGTCCTCCGAGTGGCTGATCTGGGCGAAGCCGCCCGACCGCAGCAGCGCCTCGCGGCGGTAGATCGCGCTGGTCCCGACGCAGATGGCGGCACCGACGGCGTCGCGGCTGGGCTGGATGAAGCGGTAGAAGAGCTCCTGCGTGGCGCCGGCGCAGCGCTGCAGCCACGGCATGTCGCGGCGGGTGTCGAAGAACTGCGGCGACTGCACGATGCCGACGTCGGCGTCGTCGAAGTACGGCGCGAGCTCGTGCAGCATGTCGGAGCGCGGGACGAAGTCGGCGTCGAGCACGAGGATGAGGTCGCCCCCGGAGCTCTCGAAGCCGTGCAGCAGGTTGCCGGCCTTCTTCATCCGTCCACGGTCGGGCCGCGTGCTGTAGAGGAAGCCGAAGGACTCCGCGAGCGCCGCGACCTCGTCGCGCCCGGAGTCGTCGAGCACGTACACCCGCAGCTCACCGGGCCACGCGAGTCGGGCGACGTAGGCGTAGGTGTTGTGCAGCAGCTCGAGGGGCTCGCCGGCGCTGGGGAGGAAGACGTCGACCGAGGGCATCCGCTCGGGCCGCCAGGCGGCGACCTTGGCCCGGTGTCCGTCGAGGTCGACCCGCCGGCGGCGGGTGCCGCTCACCAGCGACACCACCAGGGTCACGGCGTACAGCGACATGGGGGCCAGGAAGAGCAGCAGCCGCGGGTCGGCCGTGGAGAACCGCAGCACGCTGTAGGCGATCAGGGAGAACGAGAGGGCCTGCAGCCCGAGCAGCCAGCGCCGCTGCGGACCGAGGTAGGAGTACTTCTCCTGGTCGGTGGGTGGTTGGACCGGTGAGTCATCGAGCGGGGGACGCGCCAGGAGTGGGCGCGCCTGGGTGATCGACATCGCGACCTCCGAGGGGGACCGAGGGCGATGCAGGAGCCCCCACGACGACGGGAGAGATCGGCTGCATCCGAGGTCCCGAACGCTAGGGAGGTCGCGTGTCGAGGGCGTGCGGGATTCGATTCCGCACCGTGTCAGCACATAGGCGCACGTAACGGTCTAGTTCCGAAGACGGACGAATTGTCCGTCGTAGATGACGACGTGACGTCAGCCACCCGTCACGGGCCGCGGTGGGCCCGTCCCGGCTACTTCCTGCCGGCGCGCTTGCGCGGCGCGGGGCGCACGACGAGCACCGGGCACGGCGCGGAGTGCTGCACCCGCTGCGCCGTGCTGCCGAGCAGCACGGTGTCGGAGAGGCCGCGGCTGCCGCTGGCGACGACCACGAGACCGGCGGAGACGGCCTTGGCCGCCTTCACGATCTCGTTGGCGGGCGAGCCGCTGCGCAGCTTCTGGTGCACCTTCGGACCCCAGCCCTGCAGCGCCTCGGCGACCGTGCGGACGGCGTCCCCGGCCGCCTCGCGGAAGCTGCGGTCGCGCGGCCCGCCGCTGATCTCGTCGGCGAAGGCGACCGAGGCGTAGGGGCTGATCACCCCGACCACGGAGATCGCCTCGATCTTGTCGGGGTCGGCGAACGACATCAGGTGCTTGGCGGCCGCGAGCGACTGCTTCGACCCGTCGGTGGCGATGACGACGTGCATGGTCAGCTCCGTTCCTCGTCGAGTGTGTGGTCGCCGCGACCCTTCCCGGCGGGGCGGTCGCGCCTGCCGAAGACCGCCTCGACCACGAACAGGACGAGACCGACGGCGACCAGGCCGGCGCACCAGATCAGCGAGCCCGGGTCGGTGGAGATGACGTAGTAGAGCAGCACCACGTTGCCGACGAGCCCGACGAAGAGCAGCGCCGTCGGGGCCCGGAAGGTGTCACTGGTCTCGTCGCTGCCACGGAGCTTGAGGCAGGAGACGATCACGCCGGCGTACACCGCGAGGAGCAGCACGACGGTGACGGCGGCGAGGCGCTCGACGATGTCGATCTCCAGCCCGATCCGGTTGAGCAGGTCGCCGATGACGACCAGCGCCACCACCACGACCGCGCTGAAGACCAGCGCGACGACGGGGCTGCGACGGACGGGGTGGACCTTGGCGAAGGGCGCCGGCACGACGTCCTCGCGGGCCATGCCGTAGAGGATGCGCGACTGCGTGACGACCTGCACCAGGGTGGTGTTCGTGATGGCGATCATCGCGATGATCGCGAAGATCAGCACCATCACCGACACGGAGATCGGCAGGATGCCTGCCCGGATCACCTCGAGCAGCGCGGCGTCGGAGCCGGCGAGGGTGTCGACGGGCACGACCAGCGCGGCCGACATCGCGACCAGGACGTAGATCACGCCCGCGGCGGCCATGCCGCCGCTCAGCGCCCGCGGGAAGTTCCGCGAGGGGTCGATGGTCTCCTCGGCGACGTTGGCGGCGTTCTCGAAGCCGGTCATGGCGAAGAAGGAGAGCGCGACGCCCGCGATGATCGCGAAGATGACGTTGTCGTTGCTGGAGAACT
>JBQGFI010000148.1:0-8709 GCA_052040065.1 Marmoricola sp. | reverse complement strand
ACACCCGGATGCGGGTCGGCAACGGCCGCAACGGGCGGCTCGGCTCGCACCTGCCCTGGGGCGACCCGCGCCGCGGCTGGGACTTCGTCTCGGCCGGCCGCGGCGACGTCCCCTGGGAGGACTGCTTCCGCGCCCTCGCCGGCATCGGCTACGACGGCCCGATCAGCGTGGAGTGGGAGGACGCCGGCATGGACCGCCTGCACGGCGCGCCCGAGGCCCTCGCCTACCTCAAGGCGCTCGACTTCCCCCCGGCCACGGCCTCCTTCGACGCCGCCTTCAAGCAGGACTGACCGCCCCGCCCCTCACCCCCGGCGCGGGTCAGCCGGCGACGATGTTGACCAGCTTGGGCTCGCGGACGATCACCTTGCGGACGGTCTTGCCCTCCAGCGCCCGCACGACGGCGGGGTCGGCGAGGGCGAGCGCCTCGAGGTCGGCGGCGGAGATGTCGGGGGCGACCTCGAGCCGCCCGCGCACCTTGCCCTGCACCTGCACGACCGCGGTCACGGAGTCCTCGACGAGCAGCGACTCCTCGACCGCGGGCCAGCCGGCCAGCGCGACCGTGGGCTCGTGGCCGAGCCGCTCCCACATCTCCTCGGCGGTGTACGGCGCCACGAGCGAGAGCAGCACGGCGACGGCCTCGGCGGCCTCGCGGACGGCCGGGTCGGCGCCGCCGGGGCCCGAGTCGATCGCCTTGCGGGTGGCGTTGACCAGCTCCATCACCCGCGCGACCACGACGTTGAAGCGGCGGCTCTCGACCAGCTCGGCGGCGTCGGCCACCGTGCGGTGCGTCGTGCGCCGCAGCGCGACGTCGCCGTCGGACGCCGGCGCGCCGACGGGCGAGGTGACGTCGCCGGAGAGCCGCCACGTGCGCTGCAGGAAGCGCAGCGAGCCGGCCGGCGAGACGTCGGCCCAGTCGATGTCGTCCTCCGGCGGGCCGGCGAAGACCAGCGTCAGCCGCACGGCGTCGACGCCGAACTCGCGCAGCTGGTCGCCGAGGTTGACGCCGTTGCCCAGCGACTTGCTCATCTTCTTGCCCTGGTTGATCACCACGCCCTGGTTGACCTGGGCGCTCCAGGGCTCGCGGAAGTCGACCAGGCCCATGTCGGCCAGCACCTTGGTAAAGAAGCGGCCGTAGAGCAGGTGGAGCACCGCGTGCTCGACGCCGCCGACGTAGACGTCGCACGGCATCCAGGCGTTGACCTGCGCGCTGTCGAAGGGCGCGGTCTCCAGCCCGGGCGAGCAGTAGCGGAACATGTACCAGGACGAGTCGACGAAGGTGTCCATGGTGTCGGTGTCGCGCCGGGCGGCGCCTCCGCACGAGGGACAGTCGACCTCGACCCAGTCGGTCGCGGCGGCCAGCGGCGAGACGCCCTTGGGCTTGAGGTCGGCGCCGCGCAGCTCGGGCAGCTCGACCGGCAGCTGGTCCTCGGGCACGGGCACCTCGCCGCACGCCTCGCAGTGGATGACCGGGATCGGCACGCCCCAGTAGCGCTGCCGCGAGAGCAGCCAGTCACGCAGCCGGTAGTTGACGGTGCCGCGGCCGCGGCCCTTGGCCTCCAGCCAGTCGATGATGGTGCGCTTGGCCTCGTCGACCTCCAGGCCGTCGAGCGAGATCTCGTCGTTGGCGGAGTTGATGGCCGCACCCCCGCCGGTGAAGGCCTCGCCCTCCCCGTCCTCGGGCGGCTGCACCGTGCGCACCACGGGCAGGTCGAAGGCGGCCGCGAAGTCCCAGTCGCGCTGGTCCTGGCCGGGCACCGCCATGATCGCGCCCGTGCCGTAGTCGGCCAGCACGTAGTCGGCGGCGTACACCGGCAGCTGCTCGCCGGTCACCGGGTTGGTGGCGCGCACCCCCAGGGCGACGCCGGTCTTGGGCCGCGCGGGGGAGAGGCGGTCGATGGCGGAGGCCGTGGGGGTCTGCGTCAGGTAGTCCTCGTACGCCGCGCGCTGCTCGTCGCTGACCAGCTCCGCGGCGAGCGGGGCGTCGGCGGCGACCACCATGAAGGTGGTGCCGAAGAGCGTGTCGGGCCGGGTCGTGTAGACGGTCAGCGGCTCCTCGCGGCCCTCGACGCGGAAGTCGACGTGCGCGCCCTCGGAGCGACCGATCCAGTTGCGCTGCGCCGTGACGACGCGCGCCGGCCACTGCGCCTCCAGGTCGTCGAGACCGTCGAGCAGCTCCTGCGCGTAGTCGGTGATCTTGAAGTACCACTGCGTCAGCTCGCGCTTGGTCACCTCGGCGCCGCAGCGCTCGCAGTGGCCGTCGACGACCTGCTCGTTGGCCAGCACCGTCTGGTCCTGCGGGCACCAGTTGACCGGGGAGTTCTTGCGGTAGGCCAGTCCCTGCTCGCGGAAGCGCAGGAAGAGCCACTGGGTCCAGCGGTAGTACTCCGGGTCGGAGGTGTGCAGCCGGCGCGACCAGTCGAAGGAGACGGCGTAGCGCTTGAAGGACTCCGCCTGGGTCTCGATGTTGGCGTAGGTGAAGGTGGCCGGGTGCTCGTCGCGCACGATCGCGGCGTTCTCCGCCGGCAGCCCGAAGGAGTCCCAGCCGATCGGGTTCATCACCTCGAAGCCCCGCTGGCGCCAGTAGCGCGCGATGACGTCGTGGATGGCGGTGACCTCGGCGTGACCCATGTGGAGGTCGCCCGAGGGGTAGGGAAACATCGTGAGCGCGTACTTCTTCGGCTTCGGGCTCGCGTCGTCGGCGCGGAAGGGGTCGAGCTCGGTCCACACCGGGAGCCACTTGGCCTCCGTCGCGTGGACGTCGTAGTGGACGTCGGCGTCGGGGGCCTGGTCTGTGTGGTCGCTCATCTCTCCGCTTCCCTCGGGTGTGCTCCGCCCGGTCGTCACGACATGAAAAAGCCCCTCGCAGAGAGGGGCGGCCGCGTCGTCTCGACGCGGCTAGGCAAGGAGCAGGGCGTGTGTCACACCGGGCATCCTACCGTGGTCACCGCCCGACCCCGACCGAGGAGACTCCGTGACCCGCAGCCGACCCGTGGCCGACCGCCTGCACGTGCCGGGAGACCCCGTCGCCGACCCCGCGGCGGTGCTCACCGGCGACCGCTGGCGCCTGACGGTCCTCACCCCCGGGCTGGTGCGGCTGGAGTGGTCCGACACCGGCGAGTTCGAGGACCGGGCCAGCACCTTCGCGGTCCACCGGGCGCTGCCCGTGCCGGCGTACGACGTGCGTCGCCCCGACGGCGACGACGGCCGGGTCGAGCTCGACACCGACTGCCTCCACCTGGAGTACGACGGCGGCCCCTTCAGCCCGAGCGGGCTGAAGGTCTCCGTGCCGCGCAGCCTCGACAGCAGCCACACCAGCGTGTGGCGCTACGGCGAGCCGGCCGACGGCCTGGGCGGCACCACCCGCACCCTCGACGAGGCCGACGGCGCCGTCCCGATCGGCGGCGGCGTGGTCTCGCGCAACGGCATCGCGGTGATCGACGACTCCGGCTCGTTCCTGCTCGAGGACGGCGCGCCCGCCTCCCGCCGCGCGGGCAACCGCGACCTCTACGTCTTCGCACGGGGCTTCGACTACCGCGCCGCCGTCGCCGACCTGCACGCCGTCTCCGGACCGGTGCCGCGGCTGCCGCGCTGGACCCTGGGCAACAGGTGGAGCCGCTACCACCCGTACTCCGCGACGGAGTACCTCGAGCTGCTCGACCGCTTCGACGACGAGCGGGTGCCGCTCTCGGTGGCCGTGATCGACATGGACTGGCACTGGGTCGACATCGACCCGCGCCACGGTGTCGGGTGGACCGGCTACTCGTGGAACACCGACCTCTTCCCCGACCCCCCGGCCTTCCTGCGCGAGCTGCACGAGCGGGGGCTGCGCGTGACGCTCAACGTGCACCCGGCCGACGGCGTCCGGTCCTTCGAGGACGCCTACCCCGAGATGGCGGCCGCGATGGGCCTCGACCCCGACAGCGGCCGGACGGTCGCCTTCGACCCCACCGACCCGACCTTCATGGACGCCTACTTCGAGCTGCTCCACCACCCGCTCGAGGACGACGGCGTCGACTTCTGGTGGCTCGACTGGCAGCAGGGCGCCCACACCCGGGTGCCCGGCGTCGACCCGCTGTGGCTGCTCAACATCGCGCACTACAACGACTCCGGGCGCGACGGCGACGTGCCGCTGACCTTCAGCCGGTACGCCGGCCCCGGCAGCCACCGCTACCCGCTCGGCTTCTCCGGCGACACCGTGATCAGCTGGGAGTCGCTGGACTTCCAGCCGCACTTCACCGCGACGGCCTCCAACATCGGCTACGGCTGGTGGAGCCACGACATCGGCGGCCACCTGTGGGGCCGCCGCGACGACGAGCTCAGCGTGCGCTGGGTGCAGCTCGGCTGCTTCTCCCCCGTGCTGCGGCTGCACTCCACGCTCCACCCCTTCATCCGCAAGGAGCCGTGGTCCTTCCCCGCGGAGGCCCGCACCACCATCGACCGCTTCCTGCGGCTGCGGCACCGGCTGGTGCCCTACCTGCACAGCATGAACGTGCGTGCCGCCGAGCAGTCGCTGCCGCTCGTGGAGCCGATGTACTGGGAGCACCCGGAGCAGCGGTCGGCCTACGAGGTGCCCTCGCAGTTCCGCTTCGGCACCGAGGTCGTGGTCGCCGCGATCACCGCGCCGCAGCACCCGCAGCTCAGGCTCGGCAGCACCCGGGCCTGGCTGCCGGAGGGGGGCTGGACCGACCTGCTGACCGGCACCCGCTACGCCGGGGGCCGCGAGGTGCGGCTGCACCGGCCGGCCGACGGCTACCCGGTGCTGCTGCCCGACGGCGCCCTGCTGCCGCTGGCCGGCGAGGACGACGACGCGGTGGGCGTCGAGCACCCCGAGGTGCTCGAGCTGGTGCTCGCGCCCGGCGCCGACGGGTCCTTCGACCTGGTCGAGGACGACGGCAGCCTGCAGGGGGCTCGGGCCACGACCCCGCTGCGCTACGACGCCGCCAGCGGCACGCTGCGCCTCGGCCCGGTCGAGGGAGCGACCGACGTCGTCCCCGCCAGCCGCGCCTGGCACCTGACCGTGCTCGGGGCCACGGCGCGCGTGACGCGCGCCGGGGACACGCTCCCCGGGAGCGAGGGACCGGTCGGCACGCGCGTCGAGCTCGGCGCGACCACGCCCGGCGAGGAGCTCGTGGTCACGCTGGCCGACGTCGCGCCGTACGGGTGGGCGCGCACGCAGCAGCAGGTCTTCGACCTGCTCCACCACTGCCAGGTCGAGCACGACACCAAGCTCGCGGTGCACCGCGCCGTCGCCGCGGCGTCCGGGGCGGCCACGGCCACCGCCGCCGTGCGCGGCCTCGAGCTCGACCGCCCGCTGGAGGACGCGGTGCTCGAGCTGGTGCTCGCCGACCCGGCGGCCCAAGCCTGAGCCAACCCCCGTCTGCGTACGGTGGCAGCGTGGTCCCCGTGGCGCGTTGGCTGCTGGTGCTCGCCGTGGCCGTGGGGCTCGTGGGAGCACCGGTGCTGGCGCGGGCGTGGCCGGTCGACCGGAGCGACGCGAGCGCGGCCGAGGTGGCCAACGCCGTGCGTGGCTCGGCCGGCACGGGCTGGTCGGGCGAGGTGCGCAGCCAGGGGGCGGTGGAGATCCCCGAGAGCGACGCCGCGCTCGACGGCGTCGCCCGCCTGCTCGGCGAGTCGAGCACGCTGCGCGTGTGGTGGCGCTCGCCCGAGGAGTACCGCGTCGACCGGGTGCGCCCGAGCGGCGAGACCGACCTCGTGCGCGCGGGCGGGGTGACGGTGCGGTGGCGCTACGAGGGCAACCGGGTCACCTTCACCCCGGTCTCGACCCTGCGCCTGCCCGACGACCCCGACGTCGTGCCGCTCCCCCTCGCCCTGCGGATGCTGGCCGGGGCGAGCGACGACGAGCTCGCGCGGCTGCCCGACGAGCGCGTGGCGGGTCGCCCCGCCGCGGGCCTGCGGCTCACGCCGGCGGACCCCCGCTCGACCATCGACCGCGTCGACCTGTGGGCCGACCAGGCCAGCGGGCTGCCGCTGCGCGTCGAGGTGTACGCCGCCGGCGACTCCGCGCCGGCGCTCGCCAGCGAGGTCACGGACCTCGACCTGCGCCGTCCGACCGCGCGCCAGACCACCCTCGAGCTCGGCCGGGGGCTCGACTTCCGGCGCGGCACCAGCCTCGGCGGCGCCGGCCGCCCCGGCGGCGTGGTCCCCCCCGACACGCTCGGCGGGCTGCCGCGGCGCGAGGAGTCCCGCGAGTCCGGCCTGGGTGTCTACGGTCGTGGGCCCACGGCCCTGGCCGCCCTGCCGCTGCGCGACTCCGTGGCCCGCGGGCTGCGGGAGCAGCTCGGCAAGGTGCGCGCCACCCGGGAGACCCGCTCGCGCATGGTGGTCGCCTTCGGCCCGCTCTCGGTGGTGCTCGCCCGGGTGGGCGACCGGGCCTACCTGCTCGTCGGCACCGTCACGCTGCCGACCGTGGAGCGGGCCGCCGACGAGCTGCAGGCGGCCGCATGAGTGCCGAGCCGCTGGTGCGCACCCACGCGCTGACCAAGCAGTACCGGGGCGGGACCCGCGCCGTCGACGACGTCGCGCTGGAGGTGCACCGGGGCGACGTCTACGGCTTCCTCGGGGCCAACGGCTCCGGCAAGACCACGACCATCCGGATGCTGCTCGGCCTCGTGCAGCCGACCTCGGGCGAGGTGCACCTGCTCGGGGAGCCCATCCCCCGTGGCGTCGACCGCGTGCTGACGCGCGTGGGGGCGCTCGTGGAGGGGCCGGGTGGCTACGCCCACCTCTCGGGGCGCGCCAACCTGCAGGTGCTCGACGCCGCGGGCCGCGGGTCGCTCGGGCGCGCGGCGCGCCGGCGGCGCACGGAGGAGGTGCTGGAGCAGGTCGGCCTCGACCCCGGCGACCGGCGTCCGGTGCGCACCTACTCCCTCGGCATGCGGCAGCGGCTGGGGCTCGCGGCGGCGCTCTACCAGCGGCCCGAGCTGCTCGTCCTCGACGAGCCCACCAACGGCCTGGACCCCCAGGGGATCACCGAGATCCGCGAGCTGCTGCTGGCGCTCAACCGCGAGGGCACCACCGTGCTGCTCTCCAGCCACCTGCTCTCGGAGGTCGAGCAGATGTCGACGCGCGTGGGCGTCCTGGCCGACGGACGGCTGGTGCTCCAGGACGAGCTGACCGCGCTGAACGCCCCGACCGGCCGGGTCCGGCTGCGCACCCCCGACCCGGACCGGGCGGCCGGGCTGCTCGGACGCCGCCTCGAGCAGCGCGACGCCGACGTGCTGCTGGTGCGCTCCCCCGACGCCGCCGCCCTCAACACCGAGCTCGTCGGCGCCGGCGTGCGGGTCGCCGAGCTCGGGCCCGAGCGGCGCAGCCTGGAGCAGGTCGTGCTCGCCGCGACCCGTGCGGCCGGGGAGGCGTCGTGATCCGGGTCGAGCTGTGGCAGCTGCTGCGCCGCCCACGCACGTGGATCACCATCGCGGCGCTCAACGCGCTGCCCTCGGTCGTCGCGGTGCTGCTCGCGCTGACCGACCTCGGTCCGCGCCCCGGCACCGGTCCGCCCTTCCTGTCGGCGGTGCTCACCGACGGCACGCTCTTCCCCCTCGCCGCCCTGGGGCTGGTGCTGCCGCTCTTCCTCCCGGTCGCGGTCGCCGTGGTCGGGGGCGACGCCGTGGCCGGGGAGTCGCAGGGCGGCACGCTGCGCTACCTGCTCGTGCGACCGGTCTCGCGGGCGCGTCTGCTGGTGGCCAAGCTGGTCAGCGTGGTCGCCTTCGTGGTGCTGGCCACCCTCGCGGTCGCCGTCGTCGGCTACGTGCTCGGCCTGCTGCTCCTCGGCGACGCGCCGGTCACCGGCACGGTCAGCGTCTCGGGCAGCACGCTCACCCCGGAGCAGATGTACGCGCGCACGGCGATGACCTTCGTCTACGTGGTGCTGTGCATGCTCGGCGTGGCCGCCATCGCGCTCTTCTTCAGCACCCTGACCGACTCCGCGGTCGGTGCCGCGCTCGGCACCATCGGCCTGCTGGTCGCCTCGACGGTGCTGCTCGGCCTCGACGCCGCCGAGCCGCTGGAGCCCTACCTGATGACCCGCCACTGGCTGGCCTTCGTCGACCTCTTCCGCGACCCCATCCGGTGGGGCGACGTCGTCGACGGCACCCTGACCCAGCTGGCCTACCTGGTGGTCTTCACGGGCGCCGCCTGGGCCAACTTCGCCACCAAGGACGTCGCCCGCTAGCACCGGCGCGTCAGCAGTCGGCGCCCGACGGCGGCTCCGGCACGGCGGCGCCGAGCGCCGCGTCGAGCAGCGCCGCGCTCACCGGGTCGCCCGGCAGCTCGCCGTGGGTGGTCGTGGCGCCGGGGCACAGGTCCTGCACGAGCACGTTGGTGGCCCCGTCGAGCTCGGCGCTGTCGACCGGCACCACGACGGTGTCGGCCTGCGTGCGCAGCGTCGCCCAGAGCGGCCCGGCCGGCGTCTCGTCGCCCGCGTTGAGCCGGCGCAGCAGGTCGCTGTCGGGCTCGAGCTGCTCGCAGGCCGCGGGGCACGAGCCCGCGGCCGCGAGGGCGGTGGCGACGTTGTCGGTGCCGTGATGGGGCGAGCCGAGCGTCACCACACGGCGCACGACGTCGGCGCCGCCGAGCTCGCGCACGTACCAGCGGGCCACGACGCCGCCGGCCGAGTAGCCCACGACGTCGACCGAGGGAGCACCGGTCTCGCCCAGGACCTCGTCGACGACGTCCGCGAGCACCTGCGCC
>JBQGFI010000147.1:0-3019 GCA_052040065.1 Marmoricola sp. | reverse complement strand
CGTGGCGACCGGTGGCCCGGGCCGGCCGGTTAAACTGGACGTGGCCCGCCGAAATATCGCGGCGCAAGTGCCTACGTCACCGGCCGGCCGGTGAAACCGTCGACGCCGCCACCGCACCCCGAGAGATAGCGTGCGCCCATGAGCCTCGAGATCACCACCACGCCGTCGGCGTCGCCGCGCAGCGACGAGGACGTCGCCCGGGTCCTGGAGGACCCCGGGTTCGGCACCACCTTCACCGACCACATGCTCCAGGTCACCTGGACGCCGGACGCCGGGTGGCACGACGCCCGGATCACGGCGTACGGGCCGCTGAGCCTCGACCCGGCCACGGCGGTGCTGCACTACGCGCAGGAGACCTTCGAGGGCATGAAGGCCTACCGCCACGACGACGGGTCGGTGTGGACCTTCCGCCCCCAGGCGAACGCCGCGCGGATGGCGCGCTCGAGCCACCGGCTGGCGCTGCCGGTGCTGGAGCCCGACGACTTCGTGCGCTGCGTCGACGCGCTCGTCGCGGTCGACCAGCGCTGGGTCCCCGACGCGGCGGGGGAGAAGAGCCTCTACCTGCGGCCCTTCATGTTCGCCTCCGAGGCCTTCCTCGGGGTGCGGCCCGCCCAGCACGTCACCTTCATGGTGATCGCGAGCCCGGCCGGCTCCTACTTCAAGGGCGGCCTGACGCCGCTGAGCCTGTGGCTCACCGAGGACTACACCCGCGCCGGCCGCGGCGGCATGGGCGCGGCCAAGACGGGCGGCAACTACGCCAGCTCGCTGGTCGCCCAGCAGGAGGCGATGGCCCACGGCTGCGACCAGGTGGTCTTCCTCGACGTCGCCGAGGGGCGCTACGTCGAGGAGCTCGGCGGCATGAACATGTACTTCGTCTACGCCGACGGCAGCATCGTGACCCCCGAGACCGGCACCATCCTCGAGGGCATCACCCGCTCGGCGATCATCGACCTGGCGCAGAAGAAGGGCCACAAGGTCGAGGAGCGCCGCTTCGGCGTCGACGAGTGGCGCGAGGGCGTGGCGTCCGGCGAGATCACCGAGGTCTTCGCCTGCGGCACGGCCGCGGTCGTCACCCCGGTCGGCACGCTGAAGTGGGACGGCGGCGAGGTCTCCGGCGCCGCCACCGAGGAGGCCGGTCCGCTGACCAAGGAGATCCGCCAGGACCTCGTCGACATCCAGTACGGCCGGGCCGACGACGGCTTCGGCTGGATGCACCGCGTGCTCTGAGGGTCCCCGGCCGTGCCCCACCCGGTGATGTACGACGAGGACGACCCGTGGCTGGCGCGGCTGCGCCGGCTGTGCGACCGGCTCCCCGAGAGCTTCGAGAAGGTCGCGCACGGGCGGCCGACCTTCCGGGCGGGGGAGAAGGGCAAGGTCTTCGCCTACTTCGGGGGTGGGGTCAAGCGCCCCGGCGGCCACGAGCGTCACGACGCCGGGCTGCTCTTCCTGCCCGATCCCGCCGACCGGGTGGCGCTCGAGGACGACCCCCGCACCTGGGTGCCGGCGTACCTCGGCCCATCGGGCTGGCTCGGCCTCGACCTTGACGACCCCGACCTCGACTGGGCGGAGGTCGCCGAGCTGCTCGACGCGTCCTACCGGCTCGTGGCCTCCCGCACACTCCTCGCGCGGCTCGACGGGGAGGCGCCGTAGCGCGGGCTACCGTTGTCGGGTGACCACGACCCCGAGGCCGGCCGGCACCGCGACCGTCGGTCCCTACCGCCTGCTCGCGCCCCTGGGTGAGGGCGGCATGGGGGTGGTGCACCTGGCGCAGGGCCCGGGCGGTCACCGGGTGGCGCTGAAGGTGCTGCGACCCCACGTCGTCGGCGACGCCGAGGCCCGTGCCCGCCTGGCCCGCGAGGTCGAGACACTGCGCCGGGTGAGCAGCCCCCGGGTGGCCGAGATCGTCGACGCCGACCCCGAGGGGCCGATGCCCTACGTCGTCACGCGCTACGTGCCGGGGCTCTCGCTCTACCACCACGTCGAGGAGGAGGGCGTCCTCTCCGGGCGCGACCTGCACCACGCGATGGCCTGCCTCGCCGACGCGCTGCGCGCGGTGCACGCCGTGGGCGTGCTCCACCGCGACATCAAGCCCACCAACGTGCTGATGGAGGGCCGCGCCCCCGTCCTCATCGACTTCGGCCTCGCCCGCCTGGCCGACGACCCCCGGCTGACCCAGGCCGGCTGGCTGATGGGCACGCCGGGCTACCTCGCGCCCGAGATCCTCTACGGCGACCCCGCACTGCCCGCCTCCGACGTGCACGCCTGGGCCGCCACGCTGGTCTACGGCGCCACGGGGCGACCGCCGTACGGCGGTGGGCCGACGATGGCGGTGCTCGACCGCGTCCGCCGCGGCGAGCACGACCTCAGCGGGGTGCCCGAGCCGGAGCGCGAGCTGCTGACCGCCTGCCTGGCCCCCGAGCCCGGCGACCGCCCGACGCTGGCCGAGATCACCGGCTGGCTCGCCGACCACGAGCCCGGTGGCCGTCAGGGTGCCGGTGCCCCCGTGACCCCCGCGACCCCCGAGCCGCTGTGGACGATGCCCTTCCAGGTCCCCGACGCCGAGGCCACTCCGCCGCGGGTCGAGCCGCCCACGGCCGCGCAGCCCGCCTACCGCGAGACCACGCCGCGCGAGGAGCCGCCGCCCTTCCGCTCCGAGCCGCCACCGACCACCGTGCTGCCCGCGCCGGGAGCCGTGTCCGGTGCCGTGCCCGGACCCTCGCCCGCCGGCTCGCCGCTGGCGGCGCAGGCCGGTCCGACGGCGCCCTGGGAGCGGCAGCCGGTGCCGCCGCCGAGCCGGGCGCAGCGGGTGCTGCAGGTCGCCGGCCTCGGCGTGCTCACCGCGGCGCTGGTCGGCTACGCGCCGTACCTCGGCACCGCGCTGGTCGCCGTCGTGGTGCTGCTGCTGCGCACGGCCTCGGTGACCCGGCAGCGCCACGACCGCCGGCAGCGGCTGCGCGGCCGCACCACCTGGTACGACGTGCCGGCCTCGGCGCTCGCCTCGCCCGTGCACCTGCTGCGG
>JBQGFI010000146.1:0-4920 GCA_052040065.1 Marmoricola sp. | reverse complement strand
GGCGTCGGGGTCTCCTCCGCGCTCGGCGTCGGCGGCCGCGACCTCTCCGCCGAGGTCCGCGGCCTCGCCACCCGCGAGGCGCTGCGCCGGCTCGACGCCGACCCGGAGGTCGAGCTGGTGGTGCTGGTCTCCAAGCCGCCGGCCGACGACGTCGCCGCCGAGATCGAGGAGTACGCCGCCGGGCTGGGCACCCCCGTCGAGCTGGCGCTGCTCGGTCCCGGCCAGCCCGACCTGACCGCCGCGGCCGAGCGCGTGCTGCAGCGGCTCGGCCGCGAGGTCCCGACCTGGCCGGTCGTCGGCACCGCCGCCGCGCCCTCGGGCGGGACCCGGCTGCAGGGGCTCTTCGTCGGCGGCACGCTCGCCGGGGAGGCCCGCCTGGTGGCCACCGCCGCGCTCGGCGAGGGGCACACCTTCACCGACTTCGGCGACGACGCCTACACCGGCGGCCGCGCCCACCCGATGATCGACCCGACGCTGCGCCTGGAGCACCTCGCGCGGGCCGCCGCCGACCCCGACACCGCCGTGGTGCTGCTCGACGTGGTGCTCGGCCACGGCGCCGAGCCCGATCCCGCCGCGCTGCTGGCCCCCGCGGTCGCCGCGGTGCCCCGCCCCGTCGTGGTGGCCGTCGTCGGCACCGCCGCCGACCCCCAGGACCTCGACCGGCAGGTGCGCGCCCTGGCCGACGCCGGGGCCGAGGTCCACCTCTCCAACGCCGGCGCGACGCGCCGCGCGGTCGAGCTCGTGAAGGGAGCCCGCGGATGAGCACCCCCACCGCTGTCGTCAACGTCGGTGCCGACCTGCTGGCCGACGCCGTCGCCGACCAGGCCGTGCCGGTCTCCCGCGTCGACTGGCGCCCGCCCATGGAGGGCACCGAGGCCGACCTGGCCGTCGTCGCGGCCGACCCGCGACGGCGTGCGGCCAACGAGCGCGCCGTCGAGGCCGTGCTCGGCGTCACCGCGACGCTGGTCGACGTCGCCCCGGCGTCCGAGCTGCTCGGTCTCGAGCCCGGCCAGTTCCTCCACGCCGGCCCGCCGATCACGTGGGACCGCGCGTCGGGCCCGCTGCGCGGCGCGCTCATGGGCGGCGCCGCGCTCGAGGGGCTCGTGGAGGACCCCGACGACGCCACCGCACTCTTCGAGTCCGGCGCCTCGGTCTCCCTCGACCCCTGCCACCACCACGACTCGGTCGGGCCGATGGCCGGCGTCGTGACCCCGAGCATGTGGATGTTCGTGCTCGAGGACGCCGCCACCGGGCGGCGTACCCACTGCACGCTCAACGAGGGCCTGGGCAAGGTGCTGCGCTACGGCGCCTACGGCCCGGAGGTGCTGCAGCGGCTGCGCTGGATGGGCGACGTGCTCGGGCCGCTGCTGCAGCGCGCCGTGCGCACCGTGCGCGACTCCGCCGGCCCGGTCGACGTCACGGGCATCCTCACCCAGATGCTGCAGATGGGCGACGAGGCCCACAACCGCAACCGCGCGGGCACGCTGATGCTGCTGCGCGACCTCGGCCCGTCGCTGGTGCTGGCGAGCCAGGGTCCGGGCGCGGCCGACCCCGCCGACGTGGCCGAGGCGATGCGCTTCGTCGGCGGCAACGACCACTTCTTCCTGAACCTTGCGATGCCGGCCTGCAAGCTCGCGCTCGACGCCGCCC
Source organism: Marmoricola sp. (assembly GCA_052040065.1). Classification (GTDB taxonomy): domain Bacteria; phylum Actinomycetota; class Actinomycetes; order Propionibacteriales; family Nocardioidaceae; genus Marmoricola. Next base: position 3,270 of record JBQGFI010000146.1, on the reverse strand, counting down.
GCGGCATCGACGGCTCGACGATGGTCGTCGCGATGGCCCGCAACGGCACCGACTTCGGCATCCAGGTCGCCGGCACCGGCGACGAGTGGTTCACCGGTCCCGCGCAGGTGGCCGACGGGCTCTTCCTCGGCGACTACGGCCCCGAGGACGCCAACCCCGACATCGGCGACTCCGCCATCACCGAGACCGCCGGCATCGGCGGCTTCGCGATGGCCACCGCCCCCGCGATCGTCCGCCTCGTCGGCGGCTCGGTCGGCGACGCGCTGGCCACGACGCGGCGGATGCACGAGATCTCGCTCGCGGAGAACCCCCGCTGGTCGGTGCCGGTCCTGGAGTTCCAGGGCACGCCCACGGGCATCGACGTCACCAAGGTCTGCCGCACCGGCATCCTGCCGCAGATCAACACGGGCATGGCCGGCGCCGTCGCCGGCGTCGGCCAGGTCGGCGCCGGCCTGGTCACCCCGCCCGCCGAGATCTTCCCCAAGGCCCTCAGCCGGCTGGCCGAGCTCACCTGAGCGCCGACCCGGCGCAGCTGTACGCGGCGGGTCGGGGGGCGGGCGTGCCACAGTGACGGGCATGGATCTCTCGCTCAGTGACGAGCAGCGGGCCTTCAAGGACGCCGCCCGGGCCTTCCTCGACAAGGAGGCGGTGCCGCACCGCTCGGAGTGGGACCGCCGGGAGGCGGTCGACCTCGACGTCGTGCCCAAGATGGCCGAGCTCGGCTTCTTCGGCCTGACCATCCCCGAGGAGCACGGCGGCGTCGGGGGTGACTACGTCACCTACGCGATCGCGATGGAGGAGCTCGGCCGAGCCGACTCGGCGCTGCGCGGCATCGTCTCGGTCTCCAGCGGGCTGGTCGGCAAGTCGATCCTGCACTTCGGCGACGACGAGCAGAAGGCGGCGTACCTGCCCCGGCTGGCGAGCGCCGAGATCCTCGGCTGCTTCGGCCTCACCGAGCCCGGGGTGGGGTCCGACGCCGGCAACCTCACCACCCGCGCCCGCCGCGACGGCGACGACTGGGTGCTCGACGGGCAGAAGCTCTACATCACCAACGGCACCTGGGCCGACGTGGCCCTCGTCTTCGCCCGCACCGGCGGCGACGGCCCCCGCGGCATCTCGGCCTTCCTGGTGCCGACCGACGCCGAGGGCTTCGAGGCGCGCGAGATCAAGGGCAAGCTCGGGCTGCGCGGGCAGGCGACCGCCGAGCTCTTCCTCACCGGTGTGCGGGTCCCGTCGAGCGCGATGCTCGGCGAGGAGGGGCAGGGCTTCAAGATCGCGATGAGCTCGCTCGACAAGGGCCGGATCGCCGTCGCCGCCGGCTGCGTCGGCATCGTGCAGGGCTGCCTGGAGGTCTCGGTCGCCTACGCCACCAGCCGCACCCAGTTCGGCCGGCCGGTCGCCGGCTTCCAGCTCGTCCAGGACATGATCGCCGACATCTCCCTCGACGCCGACGCCGCACGGCTGCTGGCGTGGCGGGCGGCCGACCTGTGCGACCGCGGTGAGCCCTTCGGCACCGCGGCGTCCAAGGCCAAGCTGTTCGCCAGCGAGGCCGCCGTGCGCGCGGCCAACCTCGCCATCCAGGCGCACGGCGGCGCGGGGTACGTCGACGAGTACCCGGCCGAGAAGTACCTGCGCGACGCCCGGGTGATGACCCTCTACGAGGGCACCAGCCAGATCCAGAAGCTGCTCATCGGCCGCGCCGAGACCGGGATCAGCGCCTTCGTCTGACCGGATCGCGACCCGCGCGAATTGGCCAGTCCACCGATCCACGACCTAGGGTCTGGCCCCATGTCGTCCCAGACGGAGGCCCAGGTCCCTGCCACCCGCTGGAGGCTGATCGGCCCCGGGCTGGTCGTCGCGGCCACCGGCGTGGGGGCCGCCGACCTCGTCGCGACGCTGGTCGCGGGTGCCGGCTACGGCTACGCGCTGCTGTGGTGCGCGGTCGTGGGGTGCCTGATGAAGATCGTGCTGGTCGAGGGGGCGGGCCGCTGGAGCCTGTCGACCGGCAAGACCATCTACGAGGGCTGGACCAGCCTGGGCTCCTGGACGACGTGGTACTTCGCGCCGTACATCGTCGTCTGGGGCTTCGTGTACGGCGCCGCGGCGATGGCCGGCACCGGACTGCCGCTCCACTCGCTCTTCCCGGTGCTCCCCGTGACCGCCTGGGGCATCGTCTCCGGGCTGCTCGGGCTCGCCCTGGTGTGGGCCGGTCACTACGCCAGCTTCGAGAAGGTGCTCGGCGGCCTCGTGCTGCTGATGTTCGTCACGATGGTCGGCGCCGCCGCCCTGACGCTGCCCAACCTGGGCGAGGTCGTCACCGGCCTGGTGCCGCTCATCCCCGACGGCGGCCTGGTCTACACGCTGAGCCTGGCCGGCGGTGTCGGCGGCACGATCACGCTGGCGGCGTACGGCTACTGGCTGCGCGAGAAGGGCTGGAGCACCCCGGAGTTCATGCGGGTGATGCGCATCGACAACACCGTCGCCTACCTCGTGACCGGCCTCTTCGTCGTCGCGACGCTGGTGGTGGGTGCCGAGCTGCTCTACTCCGCGGGCATCGCGGTCTCCACCGGCGACCAGGGTCTGCTCGACCTCTCCGAGGTGCTCGAGGACCGGTACGGCGCCGCCGCCGGCACCGTCTTCCTGGTCGGCTTCTGGGCGGCCGCGATGTCGTCGCTGGTCGGGGTCTGGAACGGCGTGAGCCTGATGTTCGCCGACTTCGTGGGGCACGCCCGCGGCCTGGCCGCCGACGACCCGGCCCGTCGTGCCGGCGGCACCTGGTACAAGGCCTACGTCCTCTGGCTGACCTTCCCGCCGATGGTGATGCTGTTCCTGGGCCAGCCGGTCTGGCTGATCCTGGCCTACGGCGTGCTCGGCGCCTTCTTCATGCCCTTCCTCGCGGTCACCCTGCTGTGGCTGCTCAACTCCGAGCGCACCCCGGCGGAGTGGCGCAACAAGTGGCACTCCAACGCCGCCATGGTCCTGTGCGCCCTCGCCTTCGCCGCGCTGTGCCTCAACGAGGTCCGCAAGGCCGTCACCGGCGCCTGACCGCCGGCGCCTGACCACGGGCGCCTGACCACGGGCGCCTGACCCCGGGCGCCTGACCCACACGGCTCCGGTAGCCGGCACACAGGTGGCCCACAGCCGGCCGGCGGACGCTGGCGTGCATGGACCCGAAGCAGCAGCGCGACGTACGCCGTCGCCGTACCCGCCGCGCGCAGGCGGCGCTCGTCACCGCCGGCGTGGTCGGCGCCCTGGGCACCGCCACGGCGG
>JBQGFI010000145.1:0-2329 GCA_052040065.1 Marmoricola sp. | reverse complement strand
CGGCCACGAAGTGGGCGACGTCATCTTCGCGGAGAAGCAGCGCGAGGACTTGGTGCGCGAGCGGACCGGTCTGCCGATGATCCGCTACGTCTGGGCCGACCTGGGAAAGCCCCGAACCACCCTGCGACGCACGCAACGTACCCTCGGGCTCAAACTCACGGCGTGAACGAACGTGGCCAACCCCGAGCTCCACGCACCGCGCGCCCGGCCGCCTGCTTCTGCCCCGAAGCTGGCGCTTCCCGGCCGATGCTTCAGCCGGGGAGTGCCGGTTTCACACGTTAACTTGTGAAACCGGCGAGCACTCTGGCATCAGGGAGGGGTCCCGGCCTAGGCCGTCCGGGTGGCGACGAGGTCGGCGAAGGTGTCGAGGGCGTCGCGGACGGGGCCGGGGGGGACGGTCTGGAGGTGGGTCTTGGCCTCGGTGGCGAGACCGACGACGTAGGCGCGGGCCTCGGCGAGGGCGGGGTGGGCGCGGAGCAGGCCGAGGGCCTCGGCGTGCAGCGCGGGGTCGGTGAGGTCGGCGTCGAGCAGCTCGAGCAGCCGGGCGTCGGCGGGATCGGTGGAGCGCCGGGCGAGCAGCGTGGTCAGCGTCGGCACGCCCTCGCGCAGGTCGGTGCCGGGGGTCTTGCCCGACTCCTCGGAGTCGGAGGCGATGTCGAGGATGTCGTCGGAGAGCTGGAAGGCGATGCCGACCTTCTCGCCGTACGCCGCCAGCGCCTCCTCGACCTCGCTGGAGGCGCCGCTGAAGCGGGCGCCGTAGCGGGCGGAGGTGGCGATCAGGGAGCCGGTCTTGCCGGCGACGGTGCGCAGGTGGTGGTCGAGGGGGTCGGCGCCGTCGAGGGGGCCGAGGGTCTCGAGGATCTGCCCCTCCACCAGCCGGGTGAAGGTCCGCGCCTGGATCCGCACGGCGTCGGCACCCAGCTCGGCGGTGAGCTCGGAGGACTTGGAGAAGAGGAAGTCGCCGGTGAGGATCGCGACGTGGTTGTCCCACCGGGCGTTGGCCGAGGCGGCACCGCGGCGCAGGTCGGCCTCGTCCATGACGTCGTCGTGGTAGAGCGAGGCCAGGTGGGTGAGCTCGACGACGCAGGCGGAGGTGATGACCGCGTCGGACGCCGGCGTGGTGCCCGCCTCGGCGGCGAGCAGGACGAGCAGCGGCCGGAAGCGCTTGCCGCCGGCCTCCATCAGGTGGCTGGCCGCCTCCGTGACGAAGGCCGCCTCGCTCACCACGTGGCCGGCGAGGGCCTTCTCCACGACGTCGAGCCGTTGCCGCAGCCGGTCCTCGAGGTCCGCGTCGAGGACCGGGAGGGCCAGGGAACCGGTCACCTGATGAATACTCCCACGTTGCCCAGCAGCTCGATCAGGGCACCCGGCACGAGGCCGAGCACGAGGGTGACCAGGGTGCCCACCGCGATCACGATGGTGGTGAAGGCGCTCGGCACGGTCACGCTCGGCCCGTCGCCCACCGGCTCGGCGAAGAACATCAGCACGATCACCCGCACGTAGAAGTACGCCGCCACGGCCGACATCAGCACGGCCACGACGACCACCGGCCAGGCCCCGGCCGCGGTGGCCGCGGCGAAGACGGCCCACTTGCCGGTGAAGCCGCTGGTGAGCGGGATGCCGGCCATCGCCAGCAGCAGGAAGGCGAAGACGCCCGCGACCAGCGGCGACTCCTTGCCCAGACCCTGCCAGCGCGAGAGGTGCGTGGTCTCGCCACCGGCGTCGCGCACGATGCTCACCACCGCGAAGGCCGCCATCGTGGTGAAGCCGTAGGTGGTCAGGTAGAAGAGCACGGCGCTGACCCCGGTGAGCCCACCGGGGGCGACCTCGTCGAGCGAGCGGATGCCGAGGAAGCCGGTCAGCAGGAAGCCGGCGTGCGCGATCGAGCTGTAGGCCAGCATCCGCTTGACGTCGGTCTGGCTGATGGCCAGCACCGAGCCGACCACCATGGTGAGGATCGCGACCGCCCAGACCATCGGCAGCCAGTCGTCGCGGTTGCCGCCGAAGGCGACGTAGAAGAGCCGGAGCATCGCCCCGAACGCCGCCACCTTGGTGGCCGCGGCCATGAACGCCGTGACCGCGGTCGGCGCGCCCTGGTAGACGTCGGGCGTCCAGGCGTGGAAGGGCGCGGCGCCGACCTTGAAGAGCAGCCCGACCGACATCAGGCCGATGCCGCCGAGCAGCAGGGTCTCGCCGCCGGCGCGGCCGGAGATCGCCTCGCTGATGGCGGCCAGCCGCATGGAGCCGGCGAAGCCGTAGACCAGCGCGATGCCGTAGATGAAGAACCCGGAGCTGAACGCGCCGAGCATGAAGTACTTCAGCGCCGCCT
>JBQGFI010000144.1:0-21198 GCA_052040065.1 Marmoricola sp. | reverse complement strand
CGGCCGTACTTCGCCTTGCCGTCAGCCTCGCCCAGGGCCCGCCCAGGCCAGTGGAAGTCGACTCGGGCCACGAGCTCACCGCTTTCGGCGTACACCTTGAACTGCAGCTCGGGCTCGGGTATCCCGTGGTGCCAGAAGAAGACCCGCAGCAGCGTCTCGAGGACCGACTCCGCCCCCAGCCGGGCAAGTCGGACCACCATCTGCAGCCGGCGGCTCCAGGGATGTGAAGAACGCCGCTTGAACGCCTCCACCACCTCCTCCAGCGTGGCGAGGGCGCTGTGGAGGAGTGAGTCGACCACCACGACGCCACTCGTGACGTCGTGCAGGCTGGCGGTGCCCAAGGCCGCGGCAACCGGGTCCACCAGCAGCCGCAGGCCGTCCCAGCACAGCTCGCCGGGGTCGACGACGGGGGCGTGGTACCGGATGTCACCTCGTACCGCGGCGCTGCCGCCGTCGAGGCGCGTGAGGTGGATGTGGGTGAGATCCGGACGGAAGAGGTCGAGGCCGTACTCCGCGGCTGCCGAGGTGTGGCTCAGCGCTACCCGCTGGCCGTGGGTGAGCATCGCCGCCCTTCCGCGCAGACGGTAACGCTGCAGCGGGTCGGCGCCGGCCCACACGGCCGCGGCGCAGTAGGCACCGTGCCGGACTCTGGCGATGACACCCGAGTTGACAGCGCGACGTAGGTCTCGGTCGTCGAAGCCGGCGGCGACAGCCTGTCGGCGCAGGAACAGGGTGTCGGCGTCGAGGTGGAAGAGGTACTCCATGACGCCAGGGTGTGCGGCAACGCCGCGGGTGTGCAGATCGGCACGACACCTGTGGAGAGGGAGGCCCCTGACGACGCTGTGGACGCGAGCCGGTCGTGGCCGACGTCGTCCAGTCACCCCACTCGTACGCAGAAACCAGCGCTTACCGGCTGAAGTTCCAACCGGTAAGCGCTGGTTTCACCAGTTAACTTGTGAAACGCGCAGCCACCTCGCCGGGCGACCTCAGGCGCGGTAGGAGACCACGACGGAGGGGCGGGGGAAGGGGGAGTCGGGCCAGGTGGAGGCGGGGGACTCGAAGGTGGAGCCGTCCTTCTCGCCCGGGTGCTGGATGGCGGTCCAGACCGAGCGCTGGTCCTCGGAGATCAGCGGGCCGCAGCACTCCGCGCCGAGCGGCACGGTGAGGAACATCTGCACGTGGCCGCGCTGGTGGCCCTCGGTCGGGACCCGGAAGAGGCCGTCGTTGGAGCCGATCTGGTTGCCGTCGGTGGAGACCCACAGGTTGCCCTGGGCGTCGAAGGCGACGTTGTCGGGGCAGCTGATCGGGCTGACCAGCTGCTTGGGGTAGCCCGCGAAGTAGGTCTCGGGCGCGTCGGGGTCGCCGCAGACCAGCATCAGGTCCCAGTCCATCGACGTCGACGCGTGGTCGCCGCCGCGGGGGCTGATCTCGAGCACGTAGCCGTTGCGGTTGCCGCTCGCCTGCGTCAGCGGCAGGTTGCGCTCGGCGCGCACCTGCGAGCTGCCCAGCGGGTTGGGCTCGTCGACGGGGAAGGTGCTGCCGCGCTGGGAGTTGTTGGTCAGCGCGCAGTAGACCTTGCCGGTGACCGGGTTGGGCTCGATGTCCTCGGGACGGTCCATCCGGGTCGCGCCGACGCGGTCGGCCGCCAGCCGGGTGAAGACGAGCACCTCCGCGACGCTCATGCCGTCGACGAAGGACTGCTTGTCGGTGCACAGCGGCACCCACCGTCCCGCCCCGTCGTACGGCGCCTCCGGGGGCGTCTCGCCGTCGAAGCGGGCGACGTAGAGCGTGCCGGTGTGCAGCAGCGTCAGGTTGTGGCGGCGGGCGGCCTTGGAGTCGCCGCGACGCACCTTCTTGCGGGAGACGAACTTGTAGATGTAGTCGCCCCGCTCGTCGTCGCCCATGTAGGCCACGGCCCGACCGTCGTCGGCCAGCGCGACGTTGGCGCCCTCGTGCTTGAAGCGGCCGAGCATGGAGTGCTTCTGCGGCACCGAGTCGGGGTCGTAGGGGTCGATCTCGACGATCCAGCCGAAGCGGTGGGGCTCGTGCGGCTCCTCGGAGAGAGAGAAGCGGTCGTCGACCTCGCTCCAGCCGCGGGTGTCGGCGCCGGTGATGCCGTAGCGGGCGTACTGCGCGGCGTAGCGCGGGTCGAGTCCCTCGCCGGCGTCGAAGTACTGGTTGAAGTTCTCCTCGCCCGAGAGCACCGTGCCCCACGGCGTGTGGCCGCCGGCGCAGTTGTTGAGCGTGCCGAAGACGCGCCGGCCGCTGAGGTCCTGGGAGGTGCGCAGCAGCGGGTGGCCCGCCGCCGGTCCGGTGACCTCGAAGCGGGTGCGCAGGCTGATCCGCCGGTTGCGCCGGGTGCGACGCACGGGGACGGTCTCCCACGAGCCCTGCCGCCGGCCCCGCTGGATCTCCACGACCGAGAGGCCGTGCGCGGCCATGGCGACCTCCTTCTGGAGGCGCTCGTCGGTGCCGGCGGGGAACATCAGCTCCTCGTTGGTGTACTCGTGGTTGACCGCGAGCAGGGCCTTGTTGCGCGAGGTGTGGAAGACGCCGACGTAGTCGCAGTTGTAGCCGAACTGCTCGTACTGCGCGTCGGCGCTCTGCCGCGTGACGTCGAAGCGGGGCGCCTTGCGCGTCACGGGGTCGCCCCACCGGATCACGACGTCGGAGCGGTAGCCGCGGGGGACCGTCACGTCGTCGGTGCGGTTGGGGGCGACGGCGCGGAAGGGGTCGGTGCCGACGTCGTTGGCCCGACCACGGCCGCGACCACGACCACCGGGAGCGGCGGCGGGCGAGACCGGGGCGGCGGCCGCGCCGGGCGCGGTGAGCCCGGTGACGGCGAGGGCGCCGAGGCCGACGCCGCCGGCCTTCAGCACCGAGCGGCGGCGCAGGGCCTGCTCGGCGAGGTCGCGGAACTCGGGGTTGCCCGAGGTGTTGGGCATGGGGTGGAAGCAGGCGTCCGCGCAGCGGTACTTGCAGGTCATCGCGCTGCGGGAGCCGTGGGGACCCTGGACGGGGGTCAGCGGCAGGAGCTTGGGCTGGGTCATCGTGTGAGATCTCCGAGTCGACGTGGACGGTGACCCCACCCAACCTAGACCGGCCTACGTCCGAGCGGCAGGGGTGTGAACGGTGGGCGAACTGCGGTGCACGCCTGTGCAGACCTCCGCTAGAGCCCGATGGCGCGTCCGGCGTCGGCCGCAGGCGCGGTGCGCGCGGCGTCCACACGGGCCGCGACGTCGTCCGGGAACGGCGCGCTGGCGGCGCGTCCGCTGACCCGTCCGCTGTCGACGTGCAGCCCCAGCACCTCCTCGGTGGCGCGCAGCGACCCTCCTGCCCACAGCTCGTGCCACAGCCACAGCAGCTTGCGGCTGCCGCCGATCACCCAGGTGCGGACCTCGAGCTGCTCGCCCGGGCCGACCTGGTCGAGGTAGCGCACGTGCGCCTCGACGGTGTAGAGCGAGGCTCCCGTCCGCTCCCGGTACGCCGGCCCCATGCCCAGGACGTCCATCGCCTCGTCGGTCGCGTGGCCGAGGACGAGCACGTAGTAGGCCTCGGAGAGGTGGCCGTTGTAGTCGATCCACTCCTCGCGCACCGGCTCGCTCCAGGTGCACAGCGGCGCCTCGCGGGGCTCGCTCACGTGCGGCCCAGCGCGCGGAGCACCGCGATGACACCGGCGTCGCGCTCGGCCACGAGGTCGTCGATCGAGCGGCCGGCCGCCTCGCGCTCGCAGCCGTCGACGACGTCGTCGCGCAGCTCCTGGGTGAGCTCGGCCGCGACCAGGCGGGTCCACGGTGACTGCAGCGAGGGGCCGAAGTGGTCGAGCATGTGGGCCATGCCGCCCTGCCCGCCGGCGAGGTGGAAGGTGAGCATCGGCCCGTGGATCGGCCACCGCAGCCCGGGGCCGTCGGTGATGGAGAGGTCGATCTGCTCCACCGTGGCCTCGCCCGCGGCGACCATGTGCAGCGCCTCGCGCCACAGCGCCTCCTGGAGCCGGTTGGCGATGAAGCCCGGCACCTCGCGCTCCATGGTGATCACCGACTTGCCCACGTGGCGGAAGAAGTCGGAGGTCCAGGCGACCACCTCGGCGGAGGTCCTCTGCCCGCCGACGACCTCGACCAGGGGGATCAGGTAGGGCGGGTTGAAGGGGTGGCCGACCACGGTGCGCTCGGGGGTGGCGCAGCCGACCTGCATCTCGCTCATGCCGTAGCCCGAGGTGGAGGAGGAGATCACGATGCCCGGGGGGGCCGCGGCGTCGACGTCGGCGAGCAGCCGGACCTTCAGGTCGAGGTCCTCCGGGGCACTCTCCTGCACGAAGTCCGCGCCCGCGAGGGCCGTCGCGAGGTCGGGCTCGTAGCGCAGCCGGTCGCGCGAGGCGCCCTCCTTGAGGCCGAGCTCGGTCAGTGCCGGCCACGCGGCGTCGACGAGGTGGCGCAGCCGTCCCTCGGCGTCGGGGGAGGGGTCCCACGCGACGACGTCGTAGCCGTGCGCCAGGAAGTAGGCGACCCAGCCGCCGCCGATCACCCCGGTGCCGACGCAGCAGACGGTGCGGACGTCGCCGACGGCGACGGGTGGGGTGCTCATCAGCCCCTCGGCTCCAGGTTCAGCAGCTCTCGGGCCTCGTCGGGCGTGGCCACGGACGCGCCCAGCGCCTCGATGATGGTCACGGCCCGCTCCACGAGCTGGGCGTTGGTCGCCTTGACGCCCTTGGAGAGGTAGAGGTTGTCCTCGAGCCCGACGCGCACGTGGCCGCCGAGCAGCACCGACTGCGCGACCCAGGGCATCTGCATCCGCCCCAGCGCGAACGACGCCCACTGGGAGCCCTCGGGCAGCTGCTGCACCATCGAGGCGAGCAGCAGCGGGTCGGCGGGGGCGCCGTAGGGGATGTCCATGCAGAGCTGGAAGAGCGGCGGGGCGTCGATGAGCCCCTCCTCCACCAGCTGCCGTGCGAACCACAGGTGCCCGGTGTCGAAGATCTCCATCTCGCACCGCACGCCAAGCTCCTGGATCCGCTTGGCGCCCTCGCGCAGCATGTCGGGGGTGCTGACGTAGACCAGGCTGCCCTCGCCGAAGTTCAGCGAGCCGCAGTCGAGCGTGCAGATGTCGGGCAGCAGCTCCTCCACGTGCTTGAGGCGCTCGACGCCCGAGACGAGGTCGGTGCCCTCGACGAAGGTGGTGGGGTCGTGGGGGTCGAGCACCAGGTCGCCACCCATGCCCGCGGTGGTGTTGACGACGACGTCGACGCCGCTCTCGCGGATCCGCTCGACCGCCTCGCGGTAGTAGGAGACCTCGCGCGAGCCCTGCCCGGTCTGCGGGTCGCGCACGTGCACGTGCACCACGGCGGCGCCGGCGCGCGCGGCGGCGATCCCGGACTCGGCGATCTGCTCCGGCGTCACCGGCACGTGCTCCGACCTGCCGGTCGTGTCGCCGGCACCGGTGAGGGCGCAGGTGATGATGACCTTGCGGTTCATGACCGTCTTCACGGCGTGGCCTCCTTCTGCTCGCTGGTGGAGCCTGTCGAGTCCCTCGCCGCGGTCGCGACGAGGGGGAGTCCGAGGTAGGACAGGTCACGCTGCTGCCGGTCGACCCAGGGGTCGTCGTAGGGCCACAGCGAGGTCTTGAGCACCGCGACGCCCAGGTCGCGGTCGACGTAGCCGAGCTGGCCGCGGCTGCCGTCGGCCGCGACGCGCCGCCCGTCGGGCGTGAGCGGCCACCAGTGCCGGCCGAAGCCGGCGTGGGTGGTGAGGGTGCTGGGCAGCCGCCCCGGCGCGGTGAAGGGGTGTGCCGCCGCGCTCGCCGCCTCCACCCAGCCGGGCGGCAGCACCTGCGCGTCGTACGCCGTGCCGTCGAGCTGCAGCGCGGCCAGGCGCAGCCAGTCCTCGGCGCAGGCGGCCAGGCCGCCGCCCGCCAGCGCGACCCCCTCGCCGTCGACCGCGACCACGGCGTCGCGCACGCAGCCGAGCTGGCGCCACAGGCCACCGAGGGCCTCGGCGTACGTCGTGCCGGTGGCGCGCTCGCGGACCCAGTCGAGCACCTGGGAGTCGGCGGTGGAGTACTCCCACCGGGTGCCCGGCGGGTGGGCGGCAGCGACCCCCGCGAGCCGCTCGCGCGACCGGCCACCGGCGCCGAAGCTGCCGAGCAGCCGGGAGGCGGGTCCGTCCGGGTCGCGGTGGTCCTCCACCCACGCGGTGCCGGTGGTCATGGTGAGCACGTGCGCGACGCGGCAGCCGTCGTAGCCCGTGCCCCGCAGCTCGGGCACGTGGTCGACGACCGCGTCGTCGAGCCGCAGCGCACCCGACCCCACCGCGAGCCCGACCAGGTGGGCCAGCGCCGACTTCGACATCGACGCACCGAGGAGCAGGGATGCCGGGCCGACGTCGGCGGCGTACCACTCGTGCACGACGCGGCCGCGGTCGCGCACGCGCCGCGGGGTGGTGTGCGTGCCGGCGACCCACTCGGCCAGCGACCAGCTGCGCCCGGCGCCGTGCACCACGGCCTCCAGCGGCGCGACCGCACGGGGGAGCGGCCGCGCCGCGGTGGCCGAGACCGTGGCGTGGGGACGTGGCGCGTCGGCGTCGAGGTGCGGGTCGACGAAGCGCACGGAGGAGAGGCCGGTCCGCTCGGCCCCCACGGCGTCGGAGGCCGGGGACATCAGTCGATGCGCGGACTGTTGGCGAGCAGGCGCTTGGTGTAGTCCTCGCGGGGCTGGTCCATCACCTCGACCACGGAGCCGGACTCGACGACCCGCCCCTGGTTGAGGATCTGGACCCGGGCCGCGATGGAGCGCACCAGCGCGAGGTTGTGGGTCACGAAGAGCATGCTGATGCCGCGCCGCAGCCGCAGCTCCTCGAGCAGCGAGACGATCGACCCCTGCACCGAGACGTCGAGCGCCGAGGTGACCTCGTCGCAGATCAGCAGGTCGGGCTCGGCGGCCAGCGCCCGCGCGATGGCGACGCGCTGCCGCTCACCACCGGAGAGCCGCGAGGCCTGGTAGCGCAGCACCGCCGGTCCGAGGGCGACCTGCTCGAGCAGGTCGACGACGCGCTCGGTCGCCTGCTTGCCCGAGGCGATGCCGAAGAGCTCCATCGGTCGCTTGACGATCTGCTCGATGGTCAGGCGCGGGTTCAGCGAGAGGTAGGGGTTCTGGAAGATGTACTGCACGCGCTTGCGCTCGGTCGCGCTGCGCTTGCGCGAGCCCTTGCCGAGCTCCTCACCCTCGAAGGCGATGCGTCCGGTCCACTCCCGGTGCAGGCCGCCGACGCAGCGCGAGATGGTGGTCTTGCCGCTGCCCGACTCCCCGACGAGCGCGACGGTCTCGGCCCTCGCGACGTCGAGGGAGACGCCGTGCACGACCCGCTTGGAGCCGTAGAAGACCTCGAGGTCCTCGATCTGGAGGATCACCTCGCGCGGCTTGTCGGGGTCGGCGTCGGGGACGGTGCCCAGCGAGATGTCCCAGGTGCCGATCTCGCCCACGCGCAGGCAGCGGACCTCGTGGTCGGGCGCCACGGTGCGCAGCTCGGGCACCCCCGTGCTGCAGCGCTCCTCGGCGAAGGAGCAGCGGTCGTGGAAGCGGCACCCCGACGGTCGGGCGCCCGGCGCGGGGGTGCGACCGGGGATGCCGCTGAGGGCGCGGGCCTGGCGCAGGTGGGGGATGGAGTCGAGCAGCGCGCGGGTGTAGGGGTGCGAGGGGTGGGCGAAGACCTGCTCGCGGGTGCCCAGCTCGGCGATCTGGCCGGCGTACATCACCGCGACCCGGTCGGCGATGTTGGCGATCACCGCGAGGTCGTGGGTGACGTAGAGGGCGGCGACGCCGTGCGAGCGGCACAGCTCCGACATGGTGCGCAGCACCATGCCCTGCGTCGTGACGTCGAGGCCCGTCGTCGGCTCGTCGAGGACCAGCACCTTGGGCTTGGGCATGAAGGCCATGGCGAGCGCAACGCGCTGCACCTGGCCGCCGGAGAGCTGGTGGGAGTAGCGCCGCAGGAACTCGTCGTCGGAGGGCAGGCCCACCTCCTCCAGGCCGGCGCGCGCGTCGGCCAGCCGCGACTCGGCGGTGCCGAGGCCGCGCAGCTCCATCAGCTCGACGATCTGCTTGCCGATGCGGATGCTGGGGTTGAGTGCCGAGGCGGGGTCCTGGGGGACGTAGGCGATCTCCTCGCCACGGATCTTGCGCACCTGCTGCCACGGCAGCGCGAGCACGTCGCGGTCCTCGAGCACCACCTTGCCGGTCTCGATCATCGCGCCGGCACGGGTGTAGCCGAGCAGCGAGGTACCGACCGTCGTCTTGCCGCTGCCGGACTCGCCGACCAGCCCGACGACCTCGCCGGGCTGGAGCACCAGGTCGATGTCGTCGACGACGTCGACCCCGTCGCGGCCCGACAGCACGATGCGCAGGTCCTCCACGACGAGGCCCGACCCGGTGCGCACCACACCGGGGTCCTGCGGGGGCGCCTCGGTCATGACTCGCTTCCTCCTCGGTCGGAGAGCTGGGCGATGCCGTCGGCGGTCAGGTTGGTGCCGATGGTGAAGAGGCCGATCATGAGCACCGGGGCCAGCACCGACCAGGGCTGCGTCGACAGCGCCAGCCTGTTCTCGTTGAGCATCTGGCCCCAGTTGGCGGCACTGGGGTCCGTGGCGAAGCCGAGGAAGCCGAGGGCCGCCACGATCCCGATGGAGTAGGTGAGGCGCAGCCCCGCCTCCGCCAGCAGCGGGGCGTTCATGTTGGGCAGCACCTCGGCGAGGATCACGCGGGAGCGGCGCTCACCCAGCGCCTCCGCGGCGTAGACGAAGTCGCGGGAGACGATCCCGAGGGCGACGCCGCGGGCCAGGCGGGCCACGCGGGGGGCGTGCGACGCACCGACCAGGAGCACGATCATCCAGGCCCGGGGCTGGCTCACCGCGGTGAGCACCAGCAGCGCCAGCAGGATCTGCGGGAAGGCCAGCATGACGTCGTTGAGGCGCATGATGACCTCGTCCCACCAGCCGCCGGCGTAGGCCGCGACGACGCCGATGAGCACGCCGACGACCATCCCGACGACGGTGCTCAGCAGCGCGATCACGAGCACGGACAGGCCGCCGTACATCACCCGGGAGAGCACGTCCTGGCCGAGGTAGTCGGTGCCGAAGACGCCCTGACCGGAGAACGGCGCCCCCACGACCTCGTTCTGGCCGTACGGCGCGAGCCAGGGGCCGACCACGACGAAGACCGTGATCAGCAAGGTCAGCGTGCCGCCGATGACCAGGCGCCGGGAGCGCATGGCCCGCCGCAGCGTCGAGGGGGACTCCAGGGTGCTCATGCCGAGATCGCCGTCCTCGCACGCGGGGTGAGCAGGATCGAGAGCAGGTCGGCGACGAGGTTCACCACGACGTAGACGGCGGCGATGATCATGCTGATCGCCTGCACCACCGGGACGTCGTGGTCGCGCACCGACTGCACCAGCTGGTTGCCGATGCCGGGGTAGTTGAAGACCGCCTCGACGATCACCACGCCGCCTGCCAGCCACGCGAGCTGGAGCGCGATGACCTGGATGGCGGGCACGATCGCGTTGAGCAGCGCGTGCTTGCGCATCACCACCCGCTCGGGGATCCCCTTGAGCCGGGCCAGCTCGACGTAGTCGCTGTCGAGCACCTCGAGCAGGGTGGCGCGCACGATCCGGGAGACGTACGGCGCCACGGCGAGCACCAGCGTCAGCACCGGGAGCACCATCGCCTCGGGGGTGCTCCACGGCGTGCTGCCGGGTGCGACCAGCGTGATCGCGGGGAGCACCTGGAAGACGGTCGTCGCGAAGAGCGCGACCAGCAGGATGCCGGTGACGAACTCGGGCAGCCCCGCCAGGGCGAGCAGCACGGTCTGGATGACGGCGTCAGGTCGGCGGCGCCGGTAGTTGGCGGAGATCATGGCGACGCCGAAGGCGACCGGGATCATCACCACGGCGGCGATGACCACGAGCACCATCGTGTTGGCGACCAGCGGCCCGATGACCTCCGAGACGGGTCGCTGCGAGGCCAGGCCCGTGCCGAGGTCGCCGCTGAGCAGACCTCGCAGCCAGTCGAGGTAGCGCACCGGCAGCGGGTCGTCGAGGTTCAGCTGCTCGGTCAGCGCGGTGCGGCGCGCCACGTCGGCGTCGTACTCCCGGCCCATGATCGCGCGCACGGGGTCGCCCAGGGACGAGGTGGAGACGTAGACCAGCATCGAGACCAGCCACAGGGTGAGCAGCGAGAGCCCGAGCCGCCGTGCCAGCCAGGCCACCCACGCGGCGGCCCCGTGTCGGCGCCTCGACGGGGCTTGCTCCTCGAGCGGCTCGGAGAGGGTCTCGGTCTGCGCCACAGGTCAGCCCGAGACCGAGGCAGTCTGGAACTTGTAGGCGTTCAGGGGCAGGTAGCGGTTGGGCTCGATGCCGGAGACCCCGGCCGCGACGCCGTCGATGTTGCGCCGGAAGCCCCAGATGATCAGTCCGCCGTTCTCGTACTCGATCTCCTGGGCGTCCTGCAGGGCCTGGGTCCGCTTGGCCTCGTCGGTCTCGCGCTGCGCCGCCTCGATGAGCTGGGCGAACTGCGGGTAGACGTCGGCCTTGTCGAAGTGCGTCTCGTTGTAGGTCCCGCCCTTCATCACCCCGACGGCCGCCTGGGGCAGGTAGTTGCGGGTGTTCCAGAAGTCCTGGGCGAAGGGGTAGGAGAGGTACTCGTCGCCGTAGAACTCGCTGCGCTTGTTGATCCTGACGTCGACGCCGGCCTGCTTGGCCTGCTCGACGAAGAGGTTGGCCGAGGCGAGGCCGACGTTGCCGCCGATGCCCGGACCGGTGTTGAGCTCGACCTGCAGCCCCTCCTGGCCGGCCTGGCGGAGCAGCGAGCGTGCCTGGTCGATGTCCTGCTCGCGCTGCGGCAGGTCGGAGGCGTACGCCGTGTCAAAGGGGGCGTAGAGGTCGTTGCCCAGCGTGCCGTAGCCGCTCAGGGCGTTGTCGATCATCTGCTGCCGGTCGACGATCAGCCGCATCGCCTGGCGCACCCGGTTGTCGGAGAAGGGCTCGGCGTCGACGCGCATCGTGAAGGGGACCCAGGCGCCGGTGTTGGACTCGATGGTCTGGCCGCCCTGGCCCTTGACC
The DNA here is from genome assembly GCA_052040065.1 of Marmoricola sp. Classification (GTDB taxonomy): domain Bacteria; phylum Actinomycetota; class Actinomycetes; order Propionibacteriales; family Nocardioidaceae; genus Marmoricola. The sequence goes on along the minus strand of JBQGFI010000144.1, from coordinate 10,096 downwards.
GAGTCGACGAGGTTGTAGGGGAGGTTGTCGACCGTCTGGATCTGCCCGGCGAGCAGCGCGTTGACCGCGGCGTTCTCGTCGGTGAAGTTCTGGATCCGGAGCTCGTCGAGCAGCGCCTGCTCGCCCCAGTAGTCGCCGTAGCGCTCGAAGACGCTGTTCTGCCCCGGGTCGAAGGACTTGTACTTGAAGGCCCCGGTGCCGACCGGGTTGGCGGGGTCGTAGTCGGCCGGGACGATGCCGAAGGTGTACTCCGCCAGCAGGTAGTCGAGCACGGCGTACGGCGTCTTGAGCTGGATGACGAGCGTGGTGTCGTCGACCTTCTTGGTGCCGTCGAAGTCGATGATCGGCGCCAGCGCGACGCCGGCGGAGGTGGGCTCCGAGCCGGCGACGCGGTTGAGGGTGAAGAGCACGTCCTCGGCGGTGACGTCCTTGCCGTTGTGGAAGGTGACGCCCTGGCGCAGCTTGATGGTCCAGGTGGTCGCGTCGGCCGACGGCTCCACGGACTCGGCGAGGGCCGGGGCGATCCGGTAGTCGGCGTCCCAGAACAGCAACGGCTCGAAGAGGTTGCTGACGCGCGCGATGTCGGGGGCGTTGACCGGGCGGTGCGCGTCGAGGGTGTCGTCGGAGCCGCCGCCGGTCGCGCCGTGGATCAGGATGCCGCCGGCGCTCGGGGTGCCGCCGCCGGCACTGCTGCCGTCGCCGCCGCACGCGGCGAGCAGCTGCGAGCCGCCGACGGCAGCCGCCGCGAGGCCGGTCATCCGGAACAGGTCGCGCCGCGAGAGACGGGCTGCGTTGCTGCCGGGCATGGATCCAGGGCTGTTCGCCATCCGAGCACCTCCGTTTAGGATGCGAACATAAGGCGGGCCCCCGGGCCGGTCAAGGAGGTGGGCGCATGCGTTACCGACGGGTGACCGCGCCGCCCTCACGTGCGCCAGGTGGTCCAGACAACCCGCGAGAAGGGTCTTCCCCCTCGCACGTCCAGTCGGTAGACAGAGCGGTTCGGTTGCTCTGGGCGGTCGCCGAGGCCGGCGCGGGCGGGGCCGCCACCACGGCCCTGGGCGACGCCTGCGGGCTCAACCGGGCCACGGCGTGGCGGATCCTGTGGACGCTGCAGGCCCACGGGCTGGTCGACAACGACCGTGCCTCCGGGGCGTGGACCCTCGGGCACGGCGTCGCCGAGCTCGCCCGCACCGGCGGGGTCGACGGCGCGCTGCACGACGTCCACGAGGTGCTCGAGGGCACCGCCATGCAGACGGGCGAGACGGCGGCGCTGGCGGTGGTGCGCAACGGCACCCTGGTCTACGTCGACGAGGCCACGCCGCCCGCCGCGGTGGCGGTCTCGTGGGTGGGGCGACCCATCAGCCTGCACGCCACCTCGACCGGCAAGGTCCTGCTCGCCTGGTCCTCTCCCGCCGAGGTCGACCGGCTGCTGCGCGACCGGCTCGAGCCCTTCACCGCGACCACCATCACCGACCGTGACGCGCTCGACGAGCACCTGGAGGAGACCCGCGACCGGGGCTGGGCGAGCTGCCGCGGCGAGTACGACGAGGCGGCGTGGGGCGTCTCGGCCCCTGTCCTCGACCGCGCCGGGCGGCTGCTGGCCGTGCTCAGCATCTGGGGCCCGCCGCCGCGCGTCTCCGAGGTCCGCTTCCCCGCCCTCGCCGACGTCGTCCTGGCCGGGGCCGCCCGGATGTCACCGGCCTAGCCGGGGACCGGGGCCGGTCGAGGGTCCCGGACGGGTCGCGGGTCCTGGGTCAGTCGAGGGTCCGGGCCGCGAGCATCGCCTCGGCGGCGGGGCCCAGCGGCGTACCGGGGGCGAGGTCGACGACGACCTGGAGGATGTCGCCGGTGAAGGCGTTGCGCAGCGGGGGGTAGTCGTCGACGACGGGGCTGCCGCGGTCGACGCCCACGTTGAAGGTCTCGTCGAAGGCGAAGTAGTACGCCGTCGTCGCGGGGACCCGCCCGGTGGCCACGCGCTCCCGGTCGAGCAGCAGGTGCGCGTGACCGCCGCTGCCCGGCGGGCCGCCGTCGTACTCGAAGTCGAGCACCACCTCGTGCCGTCCGGGCCAGACGACCTGCTCGGCCCGGATCACCGTGAGGTCCTTGCCGTAGCGGTTGTAGGCGTAGTGCAGGTGGCCGGCGACGACGTAGAGCGACCAGCCCCCGAAGCGGCCGCCCTGGGCGACGAGCACGCCCTCGACCGACTGCGGCGGCAGGTCGGAGGCGATGTCGAGGTCGACGACGATCCGGTGCGAGCGGTTCTTGACGTTGGGCGCCGCCTCCTCGGAGAGCCGCCCGGTGTGCCGGCCCAGCACCATCCGGGTGCGTCCCCGGTGCAGGTCGTAGCGGCCGGCGAGCTCGGGGTTCTCCCGCTCGGTGACCCGGTCGTCGAGCGGGAAGACGTGGTGCTTCTCGGCCTCCTGGTCGAAGAGCGCCTGCAGCGCCGCCAGTCGCTCGGGGTCGGCGTCGGCGAGGTCGGCGGCCTGCGACCAGTCGCGGGTGGTGTCGTAGAGCTCCCAGGTGTCGCGGTCGAAGGGTCGCGGCTCCTCGGTCATCTTCCACGGGACGCCGTGACGGGTCACCGCGGTCCAGCCGTCGTGGTAGATGCCACGGTTGCCGACCATCTCGAAGTACTGGGTGCGACGGCGTTCCCCGGCGTCGGGGTCGTCGAAGCTGTAGCGCATCGAGGTGCCCTCGACGGGCTGCTGCGCCACGCCGGCCACGGTCTCGGGCAGCGGCACGCCGACGACGTCGCACACCGTGGGCAGCACGTCGATGACGTGGTGGAACTGGTGACGCACCTCGCCGCGCGCGGCCATGCCGCGAGGCCAGTGCACCACCAGCCCGTCACGGGTGCCGCCGAAGTGCGAGGCGACCTGCTTGGTCCACTGGTAGGGCGTGTTCATCGCCAGCGCCCAGCCCACGGGGTACATCGCGTAGGTCGAGGGCCCGCCGATCTCGGCGAGGCGGGCGTCCATGTCGGCGACGTCGTCGGCGATGCCGTGCCCGACCAGGTGCTCGCGCAGGGTGCCCTCGGGGCCGCCCTCGCCGGAGGCGCCGTTGTCGCCGAGCAGGTAGAAGACCAGGGTGTCGTCGAGCGCGCCGAGCTGGTCGATCGCGTCGACGAGCCGCCCCACCTGCTGGTCGGCGTGCTCGGCGAAGCCGGCGTAGGTCTCCATCAGCCGGACGGCGACGCGTCGTCCGGCGTCGTCGAGCTCGTCCCAGTGCGGGACGCCGTCGGCCCACGGCGCCAGCTCGGTGTCGAGCGGCACCACGCCGAGCTCCTTCTGCCGGGCGAGGATCTCCTCGCGCATGGCGTCCCAGCCGGCGTCGAAGCGGCCCTCGTACTTCAGGATCCACTCCTCGGCGACGTGGAAGGGGGCGTGGGTCGCCCCCAGCGCGAGGTAGGTGAAGAAGGGCCGGTCGGGGGTGAGCGCCTGCTGCGTGCGCACCCAGTCGATGGCGTGGTCGACGAGGTCCTCGGTGAGGTGGTAGCCCTCCTCGGGCAGCCGGTCGGGCTCCACCGGGGTGGTGCCGGCGTAGAGCTGCGGGTACCAGTGGTTCATCTCCGCGCCCATGAAGCCGTAGAAGGTGTCGAACCCTTCGCCGGTGGGCCAGCGGGTGAAGGGCCCCGACTGCGTCACCTCCACGGGAGGCGTCTGGTGCCACTTGCCGAAGGCCGCGGTGCTCCAGCCGTTGCCGGAGAGGACCTGGGCCAGGGTGCCGGCGGTGGCGGGCCGGAAGCCGGAGTAGCCGGGGTGGCTGGTGGCCATCTCGGAGGTGACGCCCATGCCCACGGAGTGGTGGTTGCGCCCCGTCATCAGCGCCTGGCGCGTCGGCGAGCACAGCGCGGTCACGTGGAAGCGGCTGTAGCGCAGCCCGCGGTCGGAGAGCCGCTCCGCGGTCGGCATCCGGCAGGGTCCGCCGTAGACGCTGGAGGCGCCGAAGCCCATGTCGTCGATCACGACCACGAGCACGTTGGGCGCGCCGGCGGGCGGCGGCACGGGCGTCACCGGGAGGCCGCTCGCGTCGAGCGGCAGGTGGCGGCGGTCGACGGTCTCGCCGAGGTCGGGGACGGGACCGGTCTCGGGGGCGGCTGCGGGATCGTCCACGGGAGGCATGGTGGACCTCAGCCCCCCGCGGAGTCGAACCGCCGTGCCGTCACGGCACGCACGCGGTCGTCTGTGCCACCAGGCGCAGCTGACGTCGCCGGTGGCGCAGCGCCTCGGTCGTGAAGATGGCGAGCGCGGTCCACACCATCACGAAGCCGATCCACTTCACGGTGCTCATGGGCTCGCCGAAGAGCGTCACGCCCAGCGCGAACTGGATCGTGGGCGCGAGGTACTGCAGCAGCCCGATCGCCGTCATCGAGATCCGGTTGGCGGCCGCGCCGAAGCAGATCAGCGGGACGGCCGTCACCAGCCCCGTGCCCGCGAGCAGCAGGGCGTGCAGCGAGCCCTCCGAGCCGAAGCTGCCGCGGCCGGCGGCGCCCAGCCACAGCAGGAAGCCGAGCGCGACGGGCACCAGCACGGCGGTCTCGAAGGTGAGGCTCTCGACCGCGCCGACCCCGGCCTTCTTCTTCAGCAGGCCGTAGGTCGCGAAGGAGCCGGCGAGCAGCAGCGCGACCCAGGGCGGGTGGCCGTAGTCGACCGTGAGCACCAGGACCGCGAGGAGGGCGAGGGCCATCGCCGCCCACTGCAGCCGGCGCAGCCGCTCCCCGAGCACGACCACGCCCAGCAGCACGGTCACCAGCGGGTTGATGAAGTAGCCGAGCGACACCTCCACGACGCGGCCGGCGTTGACGCCGTAGATGAAGCCGCCCCAGTTGAAGGTGATGACGACCGCCGCCAGCGTGAGCAGCACCGTCGACCGGCGGTCGCGGAGGATCGCCCGCAGCGCTGCGACGCGGCGTACCAGGAGCGTGAGGGCCACCATCGTGACCAGGGACCAGCACACGCGGTGCGCCAGGATCTCCACGGAACCGGCCGGCTCGAGCAGCGGCCAGTAGAGCGGGAAGAGCCCCCACATGGCGTACGCCGCGGCGCCCAGCACCAGGCCCCGCCGCTGCTCGCTCACGTCAGGAGCGTACGCGTGCTTCACCCGTGACGCTGGCACGGTCGTCCTCCCCGGTCTAGCGTCGGCCCCATGGCTGGCTACGTCGTCGAGCGCTCCACCGAGATCGCCGCTCCGGTCGAGCGGCTGCACGCGCTGGTCGCCGACCTGCGCCGGTGGGAGGCGTGGTCGCCGTGGGCCGACCTCGACCCCGACATGCACCGCGAGTACTCCGGTCCGGAGTCGGGCGTGGGCGCCCGGTCGGCGTGGTCGGGCAACCGCAGGGCGGGCGCCGGCCGGATGGAGGTCGTCGCCGACGCCCCCGAGCGCGTCGACGTCGACCTGCGCTTCGAGAAGCCCTTCCGCAGCGAGAGCTCGGTCGCCTTCCTGCTCGTGCCCACCGACCGGGGCACCGAGGTCACCTGGCGGATGACCGGTGAGCAGCGCGGCGCGATGGCGCTGCTCGGCAAGGTCGTCCCGATGGACCGGCTCGTGGGCAAGGACTTCGAGCGCGGTCTGGCCCGGCTGCGCGAGGTCGCCGAGCAGCGCTGAGGCTCAGGCCTCGCGACGGCCCTCGTCGGTCGGCTCCCGGGGCAGCTCGTGCCAGGCCAGGGCGGCCAGGACGCGGCGGTTGTCGGTGCGGTCGTCCGGGAGCCGGAGCTTGGTGAAGACCGCGCGCAGGTGGGCCTCCACGGTGCGCTCCGAGAGCACCAGCTCCGCGGCGATGCCGGCGTTGGAGAGCCCCCGGGCCAGCAGCCCGAGCACCTCGCGCTCTCGCGGCGTGAGCACCGCCGCGGGGCGAGGATCGCGGGGACGCAGGTCGTGCACGGGCGCGAGCGCCACGGGCACGGGCTCGGTCGCCCGGGCGGGGGAGGACGCCTGCCCGGCGACTCCGTCACCGACCCGGCGCAGCCACGGCTGCACGGCCAGCGCGGCCGCAGCGGCCAGCAGCGCCGCCCCGAGGGTCCCGAGCGCGGGCCAGCGCAGCGCCAGCAGCACGCCGGCCGAGGCGCCGAGCAGCACGGCGACCGAGGTGAGGGTGAGCAGCGCGGCGCGGGTGAGCACCCCCGCACCCACCGTGTACGCCGCCTCCTCCCGGCCGCGGGTCGCGAGGGCGAGCGCGGTCGCTGCGAGGGGCCACATCACCCCGACGCCGGAGACGAGCACGACGGCGGCGGCGTCGTCGCCGAGCCCGGAGGCGGCGGCGGCCAGGCCGAGGAGGCCGCAGACCAGCACCTGGGCCACGGGTGCCGCGGCACCGGCCGCCGTGACCGCGAGCCGCTCGCGGAGCGGTGAGACCTCGCAGCGCCGGTGCTGCCGCAGCACCACGACCACCGGGACCGCGAGCGAGGCCAGCCAGACCAGGTTGGCGGTCGCGGCGACCGCGCCGAGCAGGCGCCCTCCCACGCCGGCCGCCGAGATGAGCAGGAGCGCGGCGGCCGTCACCGCGCACGCCGCGACGACCCGCGTCACGGCGAGGGAGGAGTCGCCGGTGAGCGCGCGGCGTACCGCGAGGGGAGCCAGGGCCGCCAGCGTCAGGGTCGGCACGTGACCGAGCAGCGCGAGACCCACGAGCGGGACCGAGCCCAGCGCGTCGGCGCTGACGAGCAGCAGCTGGTAGGCCACGACGCTCCACGCGCCGGCCCACAGCCACCGCGCGGTCATGCGGTCCGGGACGCGCCGTGCGACCGAGGCCGTCACCACCGCGCCCACCGCGAGCGCGGACGCGACGACCGGGGACCCGCCGAAGGAGCCCAGGTGACCTCCGACACCGGGCCAGGCCGTCAGCGCCAGCCCGACCGCGCCGAGCAGACCGACGACCAGGACCACGCCCCGATCGTGGCGCACCTCAGACGGGAGTGGGAACACCTGCGCCCGATCGTCGCGCCCTGGTCCGCACCACCGCGACCGCGACGCTGCCGACGATGCCCAGCACCGCCGCCACCATGAGTCCGAGGACGGCGAAGTTGGCGAAGAAGACGTGGCGGTGGTCCTCGAAGACCGACTCCGGGGCACGGAACAGGCCCTCCGCCGCGGTCACGGCGAGCTCGCCGACGTGACCGAAGAGGGCGGACACGAGGGCGGCGAGCAGCAGCACCAGCAGGACCCTGACCACGCGCGAGGTGGTGCCGGTCAGGATCCGGCGCACGGTGCCGAGGGCCAGGACGATCACGGGGAGGTAGACGAGGTGGAAGGCCGCGTGTCCCCACAGGTCCTCGTGCGGGACGACGAGACCGGAGAGGAAGGTGACGGGCAGCACCGCGAGGGGCAGCACCGTCAGCAGCCAGAGGGCGGACACCGGCCGCCGGGCGAGTCGCTCGATCATGCGGGGGACGCTAGGAGTCGGCACCCCTGCCGCGCATCGGCGAAAGCACGTATCTGCCGGTCAGGCGGCCTCGCGACGCAGCACGAAGCAGAAGGGGCGCGACATGTCCCGCAGGTCCATCACGCCGAGCAGGGTGTCGGGGTCGACCCGCCGGAAGTGGTCGTTGATGGGCAGTGCGTCGTAGGACATCGTGCCGGTGACCACACCCCGGTGCTCGACCATGCGCAGCCGCGCCCGGGGCCGGCGCGTCGTCGCGGCGCGCAGCGTGCGCCGGGCCGCAGCGGCGACGCGGTCGTCGCGCAGGCGCGGACCGTGCCGGTCGACCAGGCCCATCGGGACCAGCGCCGGGTTGACCGAGAAGCGCCCGCGACGGTCGGCGAAGACCAGCGGGTGGGCGTCGTCGGGGCCGTCGAAGCGCTTGCCGTGCCAGCCGTAGGCCTCCAGCAGCCCGTCCATCGGGTGACCCGTGGCGAGACCCGACCCGCGCCACGCGCCGAGCAGCTCCGCGACCGTGACCGGGGGGAGGGCGTCGTAGAGCGCCAGCGCCCGGTCGAGCGTGCCGCCCTGCTGCTGCAGCCGGGCCAGCTCCGCCGTCGGGCTCAGACCACGGTCCAGGTGTCGGGGCCGTGCACCCGCGCCGAGAGCGCCGCCTTGCGGTCGGCGGGCGACGGCGCGTCGTCACCGCCGCGGGCGGTGGCGAGCTGGTCGCGGGCCTGGTCGTCGTACGTCGGCCGCGGGACCTGGCGGAAGATCCCGATCGGGGCCTGGTGCAGCACCCCGGCGTCGGTCAGCCGGCTGATCGCGAAGGCCTGGGTGGGGTCGTCGAGCGTCGCGTCGTGCACGAGCAGGTCACCCTCGTTGGCCGGCGTCACCTCGACCACCTCGACGCCGCCGGACGCGGAGCGCACGAGCCCCTTCGACCCCTCGGCGCCGAAGCGGATCGGCTCACCCTGGACCAGGGGGATGATCGCGTCGGCCTTGGTGTCAGGGCTCTTGATGGCGTCGAAGGCGCCGTCGTTGAAGATCGGGCAGTTCTGGTAGATCTCGACCAGCGAGGTGCCGCGGTGGGCGGCGGCCGCGGCCAGCACCCCGGTGAGGTGCTTGCGGTCGGAGTCGACGGTGCGGGCCACGAAGGTCGCCTCGGCGCCGAGGGCCAGCGAGACCGGGTTGAAGGGGTGGTCGACCGAGCCGACGGGGGTCGACTTGGTGACCTTGCCGGGCTCGCTGGTGGGGGAGTACTGGCCCTTGGTCAGGCCGTAGATGCGGTTGTTGAAGAGCAGGATCGTCATGTTGACGTTGCGCCGCATCGCGTGGATGAGGTGGTTGCCGCCGATCGACAGCGCGTCGCCGTCGCCGGTGACCACCCAGACCGAGAGGTCCTCGCGCTGGGTCGCGATGCCGGTGGCGATCGCGGGGGCGCGGCCGTGGATGGAGTGCATCCCGTAGGTCTCGAGGTAGTACGGGAAGCGGCTGGAGCAGCCGATGCCGGAGATGAAGACGATGTTCTCCCGGCGCAGCCCCAGGTCGGGCAGGAACGACTGCACGGCCTTGAGCACGGCGTAGTCGCCGCAGCCGGGGCACCAGCGCACCTCCTGGTCGGAGGTGAAGTCCTTGCCGGTGAGCTTGGTGTCGGTGGTGGGGACGCCGCTCAGCCCGGGGAAGGGGAGGTCGGCGGGCGAGGTGGGTGAGGCGGTCATCGGACGATGTCCTCCAGGTCGGTCTCGGTGAGCACGTCGGCGGCCTCGGGGTCGGTCTGGGTCACCAGGTCGGCCAGCGCCCCGGCGAGCTCGGCCGCCTTCAGGGGGAGCCCGCGCACCTGGTTGTAGCCGACGGCGTCGACGAGGTACCGGGCCCGCACCAGCAGCGAGAGCTGCCCGAGGTTCATCTCCGGGATCAGCACCTTGTCGTAGCGCTGCACGATCTCGCCGAGGTCGTTCGGGAAGGGGTTGAGGTGGCGCAGGTGCACCTGCGCCCCGTCGAGGCCCGCGCGGCGTACGCGACGGCACGCGGCACCGATCGGACCGTACGTCGAGCCCCACCCCAGGACCAGCACCTTGGCGCGGCCGCTGGGGTCGTCGACCTCCAGCGGCGGGAGCGAGTCGGCGATCCGGTCGATCTTGGCCTGGCGGATCCGGACCATGTAGTCGTGGTTGCCCGGGTCGTAGGCGATGTTGCCGTGGCCGTCGCCCTTCTCCAGCCCGCCGATGCGGTGCTCGAGGCCGGGGGTGCCGGGCACGGCCCACGGACGCGCCAGCGTCTCCTCGTCGCGCAGGTAGGGCCAGAAGTCGGCGGTCTCCTCGCCGTCCTTGGCGACCGTGACGTGGTTGGTCTCGGTGGCGAAGCCGGGGTCGATGACCGGCAGCGCGTCGACGTCGGGCACGTGCCAGGGCTCGGAGCCGTTGGCGAGGTAGCCGTCGGAGAGCAGCATCACCGGGGTCCGGTAGGTGACCGCGATCCGCACCGCCTCGACGGCCGCGTCGAAGCAGTCGCCCGGCGACTGCGGCGCCACGATCGGCACCGGTGCCTCGCCGTTGCGGCCGAACATCGCCTGCAGCAGGTCGGCCTGCTCGGTCTTGGTCGGCAGGCCGGTGGAGGGCCCGCCGCGCTGCACGTCGATGACCAGCAGCGGCAGCTCGGTCATGACGCCGAGCCCGATGGTCTCGCTCTTGAGCGCGACGCCCGGCCCGGAGGTGCTGGTGACGCCGAGGGAGCCGGCGA
>JBQGFI010000143.1:0-2226 GCA_052040065.1 Marmoricola sp. | reverse complement strand
CCGGACGCGGTCGATCCGGCGCGGTAGCGCACGTCGAGCAGCGTGACCTCGCCGAGCCGCTCGCGCAGCTCCTCGACGCTGACCAGCGGCGAGACGTCGCGGACGTAGCGGTGGCAGGTGACGTCGACCCGGGCCGTGCCGACCGGCGCGCGGTGGGTGAAGGGGCCCTCGTCGCGCCACCCCTCGCGCGCGTAGAACGCGCGTGCCCGGGCGTTGCCGGGCACCACCGCGAGCCAGGCGCGGGAGTGGCCGGCGGCCAGCACGGCCCGGCCTCCGGCCTCGAGCAGCCGGCCGGCGACGCCCCGTCCGCGAGCCGCGGGGGCGACGTAGAGCTGCTCGACCTCGTCGCCCGAGGTCATGACGAATCCGACGACGTCGCCGTCCGCGACGGCCACGACCGTGTCGGCGACCCGGTCGGCGGCGCGCTCGTCGAAGGACTCCCGGGTGCGGGCGGCGACCAGCTCCTCGGGCACGTGACCGGGGTGCGACTCGGTCCATCCCTCCCACCAGGTCCGGGCCACGGCGGGCGCGTCGGCAGCCGTGGCGAGGCGCAGGTGGCGGTCCATGCGGCCAGTCTCGCCCATGACAGGATGACGCCCCGTGGCCGAACTGCACTTCTTCACCGGCACCATGGACTCGGGCAAGAGCACCCTGGCGCTGCAGACCAACCACAACCACGCCGCCCGGGGCCGGGTGGGCCGGATCTTCACCGCCCACGACCGGGCCGGCGAGGCGTTGCTCTCGAGCCGCCTGGGGCTGACCCACGAGGCCATCGAGGTCCCCGCCGACTTCGACTTCTGGCGCTACGTCGTCACCTCGCTCACCCAGGGCGGCCGGATCGACTACCTGATCTGCGACGAGGCGCAGTTCTACACCCGCGAGCAGGTCGACCAGCTGGCCAAGGTCGTCGACGAGCTGCAGATCGACGTCTTCGCCTTCGGCATCCTCACCGACTTCCGCACCCAGCTGTTCCCGGGCAGCTCCCGTCTCGTCGAGCTCGCCGACCGGATGAACGTCCTGCAGGTGGAGGCGCTGTGCTGGTGCGGCAAGCGGGCCACCCACAACGCGCGCACCGAGAACGGCGTCATGGTCACCGAGGGCGAGGTGATCGTGGTCGGCGACGTCGAGCACACCGAGGCCGCGCCGGCCGATCCCAGCGACATCGCCTACGAGGTGCTCTGCCGCCAGCACCACCGGCGCCGGCTCACCGCCGCCCGCGCCCAGGCGGTCTCGCTGGCCCCCGAGCCGCTGCCCTTCGGCTGAGCGCTGTTACCGAAAACTGGACGAAAACCCCGTGACAGCCGCCCCGGGGCGCGAGCACCATGCCCAGTGGGGGCCGTGGGAGGCACGGCGCCCGGGGGAAACCGGGGGGTTCCACTATGCGCAAGACCTATCAGGTGCTGTCCGGCGCGATCGCCGCGCTCGTCGTCGTCCAGGCGGGAGCGATCGCCTGGGCCTTCTTCGGGCTCAACAAGGCCATCAGCCAGGACGGCCTGGTCATCAACAAGACCTGCCTCGAGAGCGACGCGGGCTGCGGCGGCTTCGCCGGTGAGTTCGGCTTCGCCCTCCACATGGGCTACGTCGGCTCGATGCTGATCCCGCTGCTGGCGCTGCTGCTGCTCGTGGTGTCGTTCTTCGCCAAGGTCCGCGGCGGGGTCGTGCTGGCCCTCGTCGTGGTCGGGCTGGTGGTGCTGCAGATCGTCGTGCTGCCGATGCTCTCGCGCGAGGTCAGCACCCTGTTCGGCGCCCTCCACGGCGTCAACGCGCTGGTGCTGATGGGCGTCGCCGGGACGGCCTCGCGCAAGGCGTCGCTCGACACCCGGGCCGCCGAGGCGCGGCCCGCGACCACCGCGACCGTCTAGGAGTGGTGGTCCGCGCCCGGACGCGGCTGTGGCTCGCCTCGACGGCCACGGCCGCCGTCGTCGTGCCCCTGGCCTGGATGTGGCAGGACAGCCGCGTCCCGGACAGCTACGACATGGCGGCGATGGGCACCGTCGACTGGGGCGGCGGGCCGCAGGGAGCCGCGCACGGGGGTGGGCACGCGGCCCACGCAGGGCACGACGCGGTCCCGGTGGCCGAGCTGACGGCCGACCCCGACCGCGAGCCCGACGTCAGCGAGACCCTCACGGTCGAGCAGACCGACGAGGGCTACACCGTCAACGGCACCTCGCCGGGGCCGGTGCTGGAGGCGACGGTCGGCGACCTCGTCGAGGTGACGCTCGTCAA
>JBQGFI010000142.1:0-7816 GCA_052040065.1 Marmoricola sp. | reverse complement strand
TCGCTGCCCACCCCCGTGCCCGGGCTGGTGGTGCCGGGGCGCCACGACGTGGTGCGCCTCGCCCTCGGCGTGCCGGAGCGGCGCTTCGGGGCCCTGCTGCACTCGGCGCAGCACGGCCCCGACGCCGCGCCCGACGACGTGGCACGGCTCCGCGAGGCGGGGTGGTGGCTGGTCCACGTGCCCGACGACCTCGTGCTGGGCGGCACGCCCGCGCTGGTGCGGGGGCACATGGAGAGGGAGTTCCACCAGGCGCTGCTGCGCGAGGTCGGCTAGGAGCGGGAGGCGGTCAGCCCAGCGAGCGGATCGCCTCGTCGACGGCCAGCACCCGCTGCGCCGACTCGACGTGCAGCGCCTCGACCATGCGGCCCTGGTAGGTGACCACGCCGGAACCCTGACCCTCCTCGAAGGCCCGGATCAGGCCGCGCGCGTCGTCGACCGCCTCGGGGCTGGGGGCGAAGACCTCGTTGGCCCCCTCGACCTGGCCGGGGTGGATCAGGGTCTTGCCGTCGAAGCCGAGGTCACGGCCCTGGCGGCACTCCTCGAGGAAGCCGTCGCCGTCCTTGACGTTGTTGTAGACGCCGTCGACGATCGCCTTGCCCGTCGACCGCGCCGCGAGCAGCGCGAGCGAGAGCCCGGTGAGGATCGGCGCACGGCCGGGGACGTGCGCGGCGTACAGCTCCTTGACCAGGTCGTTGGTGCCCATCACCAGCACGGTGAGGCGCTCGGAGGCGCCGGCGATCTCCTCGGCGTGGAGCATGGCGCGCGGGGTCTCGACCATCGCCCACAGCGAGGTGTGGTCGGGGGCGCCGTAGCGCTCCAGGGCGTGCTCCAGCGAGTGCACCGCCTCGGTGGAGGACACCTTGGGCACCACGATGCCGTCGGGACCGGCCTGGCAGGCGGCCTCCAGGTCGGCCTCGTGCCACTCGGTGTCGGCGGCGTTGACCCGGATGGTGACCTCGCGGCGGCCGTAGTCCCCCGACGCCGCCGCCGCGCAGGCGGCCTCGCGGGCCGAGGCCTTGGCGTCCGGCGCGACGGCGTCCTCGAGGTCGAGGATCAGGCCGTCGCAGGCGATGGTCCGGGCCTTCTCCAGGGCGCGCGCGTTGGAGCTCGGCATGTAGAGCACCGAGCGCCGTGGCCGGAAGGTGTCGCTCATCAGGAGGCCTCCTGGCCGATCGCGTCGTACTGCTGCTTGAGGTCGGGGTCGATCGCGGCGAGCTGCTCGGCCAGCTCGACCATCACCAGGCACTGCTTGAGGGAGGCGTCGTCCTCCATCTTGCCGTCGAGCATGACCGCACCGGTGCCGTCGCCCATCGCCTCGACGACGCGGCGCGCGTGCGCGACGTCGCGGGGGTCGGGGGAGAAGACCCGCTTGGCGATGGCGACCTGCGCGGGGTGCAGCGTCCAGGTGCCGACGCAGCCGAGCAGGAAGGCGTTGCGGAACTGGTCCTCGCACGCCACGACGTCGGCGATGTCGCCGAAGGGGCCGTAGTAGGGGTAGATGCCGTGCATCGCACAGGCGTCGACCATCCGGGCGATGGTGTAGTGCCACAGGTCCTGCTGGTACGTCGTGCGCGGCGTCGTGGTGCCCTCGACGTCCCCCTCGGTGGGGTCCTCGCGCACCAGGTAGCCGGGGTGGCCGCCACCGACGCGGGTGGTCTTCATCCGGCGGTCGGCGGCGAGGTCGGCGGGCCCGAGGGAGAGGCCCTGCATGCGCGGGCTCGCGCCGCAGATCTCCTCGACGTTGGCGACGCCGCGGGCCGTCTCCAGGATCGCGTGCACCAGGATGGGGCGCTCGAGGCCGGCCTTGGCCTCGAGCTGGGCGAGCAGCCGGTCGACGTAGTGGATGTCCTCGGCCCCCTGGACCTTCGGCACCATGACGACGTCCAGCCGGTCGCCGATCTCGGTCACCAGCGTGGTGAGGTCGTCCAGCCCCCAGGGGGAGTCGAGCGCGTTGACGCGCGTCCACAGCTGCGAGCCGGTCCAGGTGTTGGCCCTGGCGATGTCGACCAGGCCCTGCCGGGCGGCCTCCTTGCGGTCGGCCTTCACCGCGTCCTCGAGGTTGCCGAGCAGCACGTCGACGCTGCCGATCATGCCGGGCACCTTGGCCGCCATCTTGGCGTTGCTCGGGTCGAAGAAGTGGATCGCCCTGCTGGGCCGGGCCGGGATCTCGCGGAGGGGGTCGGGCGCCCCCACCGCGAGGGGGCGGAAGAAGTCCTTGGCGCTGCGCATGCGCGGAACCTACCAACGGGTCGGGCTCGTGCGGTGTGACCGATCCCACGCCCCCGCGAGGGGGTGGGGGAGCGGAGTGGATGCCGCGCTCACGGGTACGCGTTGGACGGACGAGACCCCAACGAGAGCGAGGAGCGATCGTCGTGACCGACATCAGCTACACCCTGCCCGGCCTCAGCGACGAGGCGAGCACCCGGACCATCGACCTGCTGCAGCACCGGCTGGCGGCGTACAACGACCTGCACCTGACGCTGAAGCACGTGCACTGGAACGTCGTGGGCCCCAACTTCATCTCGGTGCACGAGATGATCGACCCGCAGGTCGAGCTCGTGCGCGGCTACGCCGACGAGGTCGCCGAGCGCATCGCCACCATGGGCGGCTCGCCCGGCGGCAGGACCGGTGACATCGCGGCGCTGCGCAGCTGGGACGACTACGACCTGGGCCGCGACACGGTGCAGGCGCACCTCGCCGCGCTCGACAAGGTCTACAGCGGCGTCGTCACCTCCAACCGCGAGGTGATCGGCGAGACCGAGGAGCTCGACCCGGTGACGCAGGACATGGTCATCGGCCAGACCGCCGAGCTGGAGAAGTTCCAGTGGTTCGTCCGGGCCCACCTGGAGAACGCCTCGGGCCACCTGGTCACCGAGGGCACCACCAGCGAGACCGCCGCGGCCGACGCCGCGCGCTGAGCCCTAGCCGCGGCGCACGTCGGAGGTCACGGTGACCTCCGGCGGCGCCGCCAGGGTCTGCGCCACCACGCAGTAGCGCTCGGCCAGCTCGACCAGCCGCGCGACGGTCTCGTCGTCGGCGTCGGTGCCGAAGCGGAAGGTCAGCGTGAGGTCGGTCAGCCCGACCGGCGCCTGCTTGTCCACCCCGAGGGTGCCGCGGGCGTCGAAGTGCCCCTCGGCCACCACCTCGGCGTCACGCAGCTCGACCCCCATCGCGGTGGCGACGCTGCGCAGCGTCACGCCGGCGCACGCGACCCGCGCCTCCAGCAGCATGTCGCCCGAGCACGCGTCGGAGCCGTCGCCGCCGGTGGCGCGGTGCAGCCCCGCGCGGGCCGGACCGGCCCAGCCGTCGACGGTGCAGGTGATGCCGTCGTCGACCAGCCTGCCGGTGGCGCGCAGCGGCGTACGCCCGGAGTCGGGGTCGTCGCGGTAGCGCTGCTTGAGCGGGCGCTGGAGCTCCCGGAGTGCGTGTGCGTCCATGCGCGCCACCCCATCACGCGTCGTACCGGCGCGCACCGTCCGGTCGGAGGGGTGGGTCAGAACGCCGTGGCGAGCACGTCGGCGCACAGCTCCTGCTCGTCGACGTCGAGACCCCTGGACCGGAACCAGCGGCACACGTTGGTGCAGTCGCGCAGCAGGAAGTCGAAGCCCCGGGGGTTGGCGACCAGGTCGACGGCCTGCGGCAGGTCGATGACGACGAGGCGGTCGCCGGCGACGAGCAGGTTGTACGCCGACAGGTCGCCGTGCACCAGCCCGTGCTGGGCCATGGCGGCCAGCGCCTCGCGCAGCTGGGCGAAGAGGTCGGCCAGCAGGTCGGGGGCCGGGCGGGTCTGCGCCAGCCGGGGTGCGGTCTCGCCGTCGTGGCTGACCCACTCCATGAGCAGCTCGGTGCCGTCGAGCTGCACCGGGTAGGGCACCGGCAGCCCGGCCTCCCAGCAGCGCACCAGCGTCGTCCACTCCGCGCCCGCCCACTGGCCCGCGGCCACGGCCCGGCCGAACGCCGTCCGCTTGGCCGCGGCGCGTGCCTCGCGGCTGTCCTTGCCGCGGCGTCCCTCGGTGTAGGCGGCGTTGCGGTGGAAGTCGCGGTGCCCGGTGTCGCGGTAGCGCTTGGCCGCCATGACGACGGCCGGGCCGTCGCGCACGCCGCGCTCGAGCAGGAAGACGTCGGCCTCCTTGCCGGTCTTCAGCACGCCGAGCTCGGTGTCGACCGCGCCGCGGTCGGTGATCACCCACGAGGGGCGCGGCTCGGGTCCGCGGCACAGCGGCTCCACGGACCACCAGGTGGTCCAGCGCTGCGTCGCGTCGTCGGGGTCGTCGTACGGCGTGAAGTCGACGACGAAGTCGGGGTCGACGGGGTCAGTCGAGTCCTCGAGGAAGTACACGGGTGCTCCAGGGGCGAGGGAGGGGGTCGGCGGGCAGGCCGAGGACAGCGATGCGCATCTCGTCCTCCTCCCGCTCCGGCCCGGGTCTCCTCCCGTGCGCGTGCGGCCCAGCGTCGTACGCCCGGCTGGGGCGGGGCAACCGCTTTTGTCGTCAGCGGGTCAGGCGTCGACCTCGGAGCGGTCGGCGGCCCACAGGGTGTGGAACGTGCCCTCCCGGTCGACGCGGCGGTAGGTGTGGGCGCCGAAGTGGTCGCGCAGGCCCTGCACCAGGGCCGCGGGGAGTCGCTCGCGGCGCAGCGCGTCGAAGTAGGAGAGCGAGGAGCCGAAGGCGGGCACGGGGACGCCGGCGGCCGCGGCGAGCGAGACCACCCGCCGCCACCCGGCCTCGCCGTCCTTGAGCGCCCGGGCGAAGTACTCCTGCGTCATCAGGGTGGTGAGGTCGGGCTCCTGGGCGTAGGCCTCGCGGATCCGGTCGAGGAAGCGGGCGCGGATGATGCAGCCGCCCCGCCAGATCGCGGCGCAGACCCCGGGGTCGACGTCCCAGCCGTGGGTGTTGCTGCCCTCGGTGATCATGTCGAAGCCCTGGGCGTAGGCGACCACCTTGCAGGCGTAGAGGGCGGCGCGGACGTCCTCGACGAGCTGGTCGCGGTCGTCGACCTCGGGCACGTCGGCCTCGGAGGAGAAGACCTCGCGGGCGGCGGCACGCTGGTCGGCGTGGCCGGAGACGCTGCGGGCGAAGGTCGCCTCGGCGATGCCGGTGACCGGGACGCCGAGGTCGAGGGCGCTCTGCACCGTCCAGCGTCCGGTGCCCTTCTGCTCGGCCTGGTCGAGCACGACGTCGACGAAGGGCTGACCGCCGGCGTCGTCGTGGGTGAGCACCTCGGCGGTGAGCTCGATCAGGAAGGACTCGAGGTCGCCGTCGTTCCACTCGCGGAAGATCTCGCCGATCTCGGCGGGGGAGAGGCCCAGCAGCGTGCGGAGCAGGTCGTAGGCCTCCGCGATGAGCTGCATGTCGGCGTACTCGATGCCGTTGTGCACCATCTTGACGAAGTGTCCGGCGCCGTCGGGGCCGATGTGCGCCGCGCACGGCGTGCCGTCGACCTGGGCCGCGATCGCCTCGACGACGGGTGCGAGCCGCTCGTAGGCGTGCTCGGAGCCGCCGACCATGATCGAGGGTCCCTCCAGCGCCCCGACCTCGCCGCCGGAGACCCCCATGCCGACGAAGTGCAGGTCGTGCTCGGCGAGCGCCTGCTGCCGGCGGAGGGTGTCCTCGTAGTGCGCGTTGCCGGCGTCGACCACGATGTCGCCCTCCTCGAGGAGGGGGACCAGGGCGTCGACGACGGCGTCGGTGGCCTCGCCCGCCTTGACCATCACCACGATCGCGCGGGGACGCTTGATGCTGGCGACGAAGTCCTCCAGGGACTCCGAGCCCACGAAGTCGCCCTCGTGGCCGTGCTCCTCGAGCAGGGCGGTCGTCTTGGCGCCCGACCGGTTGTGCACGGCCACGGTGTGGCCGTGACGGGCCATGTTGCGGGCCAGGTTGCGGCCCATCGTGGCGAGGCCGGTGAGGCCGATGTCGGCAGTCGCGTCGTTGCTCACGGCCTCGAAGGTACCCGCCCCGCCGGGGCTGCAACGCTCAGGCGAGCAGGCCCTCGCGGCGCAGCACCGGCATCACGCCCTCGCCGAACCAGTAGGCCTCCTCCACGTGCGGGTAGCCCGACAGGACGAACTCGTCGATGCCGAGCGCGGCGTACTCCGCGATCGACGCGGCGACCTCCTCGTGGCTGCCGACGAGCGCCGTGCCGGCCCCTCCGCGCACCAGGCCCACGCCCGCCCACAGCCCGGGGTGGATCTCGAGCTCGTGGGCGTCGGTGAAGGACGCGCGGTCGCTGCTCGCGCCGTGCAGCGCCCGCATCCGCTGCTGGCCCACCGACTCGCTGGCGGCGAGCGCCTCCTGCGCCTTGCGGACGGCGGCCGGGTCGAGCTCGTCGAGCATGTGCTGGGCCACCGCCCAGGCGGCCTCGGAGGTGTCGCGGCTGATGGTGTGCAGCCGGATCCCGAAGCGCAGCGTGCGGCCGGCCTCCTTGGCGAGACCGCGGATCCAGTCGAGCTTCTCGGCCACGGCCGACGGCGGCTCGCCCCAGGTGAGGTAGACGTCGACGTGCTTGGCGGCCACGGGGCCCGCCGCCGGCGAGGAGCCACCGAAGTAGAGCTCGGGCACGGGGTCCGGGGCCTCGCGCACCCGGGCGTCGGCGACGTCGTAGTGGTCGCCCGCGAAGTCGATCCCCTCCTCGCGCCACGCCCCGCGCAGCACGGTGAGGAACTCGTCGGTGCGGGCGTACCGCTCCTCCGAGCCGTACGACGCGGGGTCGCCGAAGCGGCGCTGCTCGGCCGGCTCGCCGCCGGTGACGATGTTGAGCAGCAGCCGCCCTCCCGAGATCCGCTGGTAGGTCGCCGCCCTCTGGGCGGCGAGGGCGGGCTGGAGGGCGCCCGGCCGGAAGGCGACCAGGAACTTCAGCCGCTCGGTCTCGCGCATCAGCGCGGCCGTGGTGAGCCAGGCGTCCTCGCACCAGGTGCCCGTGGGCGTCAGCACGCCGGTGAAGCCGACGTGCTCGGCGGTGCGGGCCACCTGGGCCAGGTAGTCGATCGTCGGGGGACGGAAGCGCGAGGCGCTGCCGACGTCGCCCGGGCCCTGGCCGATGCCGCGGGGCACCGAGTGGCCGCCTCCGACCAGGGTGCGCCCGTCGCCGGTGGTGGGCAGGAACCAGTGCAGCGTGATGCTCACAGCTTCTCCTTCGCCTTGCGGGTGGCCTCGGTGATGGCCTCGTTGAAGTCGTCGACGAACCAGTCGGCGAGCGTGGCGTCGGCGGTGACCTGGCCCTGCTCGGCGAAGGCGTCCCACATCTCCTGCTCGCTGGCGACCACCTCCTCGTCGACGGGCAGCGGCTCGTAGGTGCGGCGCTCCACGGCGCTCCGCGTCACCTCGAGCGGGAGGCCGGTCTCCTCCGACCAGGTCTCGGCCCAGACGTCCTTGTGCGAGCCGGCCCAGACCTGCGCCTCGGCCAGCGTGGCGAGGTAGTGCTCGATGGCGGCGGTCGTGGCCTTGTCGTCGAGCGACTCGTCGGAGGCCACCTGGAAGGCCAGTCCGTTGACCAGGCCCTCACCGTCGGAGAGCACCCGGGCGCCGGCGTCGACCTCGGCCTGCGAGGTGAAGGGGTCCCAGATCGCCCAGGCGTCGACCGAGCCGCCCAGGAAGGCGGCGAGGCCCTCGGTCGGCTGCAGGTAGACGGGCTCGATGGCGTCGAGGCCCAGGCCGGCGTCACGCAGCTGGGCGAGCAGGTTGTAGTTGGCCGAGCTGCCCTTGGCGACCGCGACGTCCTTGCCCTCGAGGTCGGCGACGTCCTGGACGTCGGAGCCCTCGGGTACGACGATCGCGTCGCCCTTGGCGCCCATCGTGTCGCCGGCGACCACCACCAG
>JBQGFI010000141.1:0-12271 GCA_052040065.1 Marmoricola sp. | reverse complement strand
GTGTACATCACGCTGTCGGGGTGCTGGTGCGGGGTGGTCATGTCACCGGGGGCGTCGGTGTACTCCAGCACGCGAACGCGGTCGTTCTCGAGGACCACCCGGTAGTGGTCGGGGTTGGTGGCGACGGGGTCGAGGGTCATGACGGCCTCCGGTCGTGCCGGTCGGCACAGCCCGGCTGGCCCGGAGCCCGGCACCGCGACCCGTGGGGGCGTTGGCGCCGGTCGGTCGGGATGTGCGGCACGGCCTGCTCCGAGAGTCCCACACCGTGGCGGACCTGTCGCGGGCGTCACGAGCGTCGCACGGAATCGCTCAGGTCGGTGGCCTGGTGGTCGATGCCTGGTTCGGCGCCCCGTCCGGGTCGCTGCCCCCTGACCACGGAGCACCATGACCCTCAGTCTCTTCCGGGCCGCCGGTGTCGCCCTCGCCGGCGCGCTGGTCCTGACGCCCCTGACCGTGACGTCGGCGCAGGCCGTGCCCCCGTCGCCGCAGGTCTCGAAGCCCGACACGTCCTGGTTCAAGGACCCGCTGACCAAGCAGCAGCGCCGCGCGCTGGTCGCGGTGCCGTCGCGCCCGCAGCTGCTCCCGGGCAGCGAGCGGCTGCGCCACACCAAGGCGCTCTACACGGCGCGCAACGGGTCGCTGGCGGTGCCGGCGCGCACGGCCGTCGGTCACGACCTGGTCGTGGGCCAGGCGCTGACCTTCACCGGCGACGCGCTCTTCGGCCAGGGCAGCGCCCGGCTGACCCCCACGGCCCGCGCGCTCGTCGCACGGCTGCAGGGGAGCCTCGAGGGCGTCTCGCAGGTCCGCTGCGAGGGCTACGCCGACTACGGCCGCGCCCGGCTCGGCCACCACAGGAAGCTGAGCGCCGCCCGCGCCGCGAGCCTCTGCGCGGCCCTGGCCGAACAGCACCCGGACCTGCGCACCAGCGTGAAGGGCTACGGCCTCGGCCGTCCCGCGCAGCTGGGTCAGCGCGCCAAGGACCGCGCCGCCAACCGCCGCGTCGTGCTGGTCGTCCAGCGTGCCGCGACCCCGGCCCCGACGCCGACGCCGACCCCGACGCCGACGCCGACTCCGACGCCGACGCCGACCCCGACGCCGACCCCGACGCCGACTCCGACGCCGACCCCGACGCCGACGCCGACGCCCGTGCCTACCCCGACGCCCGTGCCTACCCCGACGCCCGCCCCGCTGACGGCGCCGGGTGCGCCCGGAGCCCCGAGCGCCGTGCTCGACCAGGGTGACGTCGCGGCCTCGTGGAGCGCGCCGACCGACGACGGTGGCAGCCCGGTCACCGGCTACGAGTACTCCCTCGACGGGGGCCAGACCTGGGTCGCCTTCGCCTCGGTCGTCGACACCGCCGGTGTCCTGGAGGGCTCCTTCGCCGCCGCGGACCTGCCGTGCGTCGACGGGTTGCAGGACCTGCTGGTCCGTGCGGTCAACGCGCAGGGCGCCGGTGCGGCGTCCACCGCCACCGACGTCTCCGACCTCTGCCCGGCCCCGGTGACGGGTCCGTCAGCGCCCCAGAACGTCCAGGGCCTGTGGTGGCACACCATGATGGGCGGGATGATGGGGCACTGGCACGGCTACTGGGAGGTGCCCGCAGACGACGGTGGCAGCCCGGTCACGGGCTACGAGTACTCCGTCGACGACGGCGCCACTTGGACCGACTTCCCGACCTACACCTCCGGCAGCAACGTCTCGCCCTCGGGTGCGGACTTCGCTCCGTGCGCCAGCGGGACGGACGTGCAGGCCAGGCTCCGGGCGGTCAACGCCACGGCGGCGGGGACCGCGACCGACCCCGTCACCATCTCGTGCATGCAGTTCTGAGCTAGGTCTCAGCGCCGCAGCCACCACTCGAAGCGCCTGGTCATCCAGGGGAGCAGGCCGTAGACCATCACCGGGGTCGCGGCCAGGGTGGTGGCTGCGGTGCGCAGCACCAGCTCCACGTCGGGGCCGGTGCCGTGCACCAGCAGCCCGTAGAGCACGCCGAGCACCAGGCTGAGCGGGAAGAAGGCCAGCCAGATGACCGTGCCCTGCTTCCACCGCGGGGGCCCGGGGGCCGTGGGCCGCAGGTCCTCCACGTCGTACGACGCGGGCTCGTCGAACCAGCCCTCGATGCCGGTACGCCGCTCGAGCCGGGTCTCGCCGACCAGCCCCTGCGAGGAGGTCAGCCACCACTGCCGCTGCGAGGAGGACTCCCAGGCGTCGAGCGAGGCCTGGTCGGCGAAGCGGTAGAGCATGTGCCACTCCTCCGAGTCGGCCGCGGGCCGGACCCACCCGACGCCGAGGAAGCCCTCGAAGCGCTCGGCCAGCGAGGCGCCGGCGCGCAGCCACGCGACCATCTGCGCCGCGTGGTCGGGCGCGACCGTGCGCACCACCGACACGGTGACCGGCCCGCTCGCGGCGACGGTCACGACGTCGGGTCCTCCGAGACGCGCACCACCAGCTTGCCGAAGTTGCGGCCGGTGAGCAGCCCGCGGAAGGCCTCGGGGGCCGCCTCGAGACCGTCGACGACGTCCTCGCGGTAGCGCACCGAGCCGTCGGCGAGCCAGCCCGACATCTCGCGCACGAAGTCGCGGCCGTGGCTGGCGGTGAACTCGTCCTGGATGAAGCCGCGCACGGTCAGGCTCTTGCGCAGCACCAGGCCCATGAAGCCGGGCAGCCGGTCGGGGCCCTGCGGCGCCTCGGTCGCGTTGTAGCCCGAGACCAGGCCGCACACGGGGATGCGGGCGTAGGTGTTGACGTGGCGCAGCACCTGGCGGGTCACCTCACCGCCGACGTTCTCGAAGTAGACGTCGATGCCGTCGGGCACGGCCGCCGCCAGCTCGTCGGCGAAGTCGGGGGAGCGGTGGTCGAGCGCCACGTCGAAGCCGAAGTCGTCGAGCAGCGCCTGCCGCTTCTCCGGCCCGCCGGCGATGCCCACGGCGCGGGCGCCCCGGGCGCGGGCGATCTGCCCGACGGCCGAGCCGACCGGCCCGGTCGCCGCCGCGACCACGACGGTCTCGCCGGGCTGCGGGCGCCCGATCTCGAGCAGGCCGGCGTACGCCGTGAAGCCCGGCATCCCCATGACGCCCAGGGCGGTGGAGATCGGCGCGCGGGCGGGGTCGAGCCGCCGCAGGCCGGTGCCGTCGCTGATCGCGTGGGTCTGCCAGCCGGAGTACGACAGCGCCACGTCGCCGGGCGTCCAGTCGGGGTGGCGCGACTCCTCGACGACGGCCACGGTGCCGCCGACCATCACGTCGCCGACGGCGACGGGGGCGGCGTACGACGGGGCGTCGCTCATCCGGCCCCGCATGTAGGGGTCGAGGGAGAGGTAGACGACCCGGAGCAGCAGCTGGCCCTCCTCGAGGGCGGGCAGCTCGACGCGACGCACCTCGTAGGTGTCGTCGGCGGGCTCGCCGACCGGGCGCTTGGCGAGGGTGATCTGGGTGGTGTGGCTCATCCTGCGAGTGTCCCGCAGCGCCGCCCCCTCCCTCCAGCCGGGGGGCGCTGCGGACGTCGTGGTGTGACTAGCCGAACACCGCCGTCTCCGCGTCGACGAGGCCGTGGCCGTCGAGCGGGGTCCAGCCGCGCCCGAGCTCGTTGCGCATCACGCCGTAGACCTTGCGGCCGTCGGTGCGCACGCCCTCGAATGCCATGCCGATCGGCACCGGCAGGTCCTGGGGGTAGAAGACCGCGCCACCGAGCTCGTCGGCGCCGTTGCCCTCCTCCGCGCCACCGAAGCCGGAGACGGCCAGGTCGCGGTCGATCCCGAAGCGCACCTGCTCGCCCTTGCGCAGGCCGCCGTCGAAGCGCAGCGTCATCCGGCGGAACTGCCCGTCGCCGGCGGCCCGGGAGTACGACGCGCTGACCTCCGTGGCCCGCACCCCACCAGCGACGCCGCCGACGGTGAAGGGGAAGCCGCCCTCGCGCCAGGTGCCGGGCTCGGTCGCGAGCGGCCGCGGGTCGAAGACGATCCCGTCGGAGAGCGGCCCCCGCTCGCCGAGCGCGGTCGGGCTGGCGGTCTCGCCGTACAGCGTGAGCGAGCGCAGCGGCACGCCACCGGAGTAGTCGAGGGTGAAGAACTCGTCGTCGACCATCGACAGCGGCGCGCTCGGGCGCAGCTCGTAGCCCTGCCCGCCCGAGGCACGCAGCTCGATGCCGCCCGCACGGCCCGAGGACTCCTGGGGGTCGAGGTCGTGCAGGAAGGCGGTGCGCTCCAGCCGCCTGCGCAGCTGGGCCGGGGTGAGCCGGTCACCACCGCCGGCGCGGTCGAGCACGAGCGCGGCGATCGCGGCGGCGTGCGGGGCGGCGGCGCTGGTGCCGAAGAAGTTGGGCTGGTCGTCGGCGTCGCGGGCGTTGTCGATGCCGAAGAAGGTGTTGTTGCCCCCGTCGGTGGCCGCCACCTGCGGCACGCGCCGCACCTCGGTGCGGCGCAGCCGCTGACCCTGCGAGTCGAACATCACCGGCAGGTCGCCCCCGGGGGAGGTGATGAAGTTGGTGCCGGAGGGCCGGAACGCGTCGTACGCCGCCACCGCGGTCGAGCCGCGGGCGTAGGCGTGGCCGATCGTGGCCGGGGCGAGCGGGTCGACGTGCTCGGTCATCGCCGCGTCGCCGAAGATCAGGTGGCGCATCCGGGTCGCCGTCAGCGGGCCGGTGCCCGAGCGGGCGACCACCACCTGCACCTGGCCCTCGCCCTCGACGAAGCTGAGCTCCTGCGGGCGGCCGGTGAGCTCGTTGTCGTCGGAGAGCGAGAAGAGGTAGTCGCCGGCCCGGTCGAAGAAGAGCAGGTTGAGGTCGGTGCCGACGTCCGACGGCTCGGCCACCGGGGCGACGGTCAGCGAGAAGGGGCCGCTCGCCCCGTTGCTGTACTCGAAGACGTAGACGGTGTAGGTGCCCGGCTCCGCGAAGCTGGTGGCCAGCGTCTCCGGCGAGGTGGCCTGGTCGACCGTGGCGACCTCCTCGCCGTCCTCGTCGTACACCGCGAGCACCAGGTCGGCGGCACCCGACGGGACGGAGTCGGCGCGGATCACGACGGGCTCGCCGACGCGGTCGGGCGTGACCTCGAGCTGGTACTCCGCGAAGGGCTCCTCCTCGCTGGTCTCGCCCCGCACGTCGAGCCAGGGCTCGCCGAGGGTGGGTCCGTCGAGGTCGACCGGGTCGTCCCACTGCAGGTTGAACCACGAGCCGCTGGGGCCGAGGTCGAGGTCCTGGGCCACGTCGGTGCCCGAGGTC
This sequence comes from Marmoricola sp., assembly GCA_052040065.1. Lineage (GTDB taxonomy): Bacteria > Actinomycetota > Actinomycetes > Propionibacteriales > Nocardioidaceae > Marmoricola. Next base: position 7,057 of record JBQGFI010000141.1, on the reverse strand, counting down.
TGGTCGAGGTCGACCAGGCCGCCGTCGTAGAGCTCCGGCGGCACCTGGGAGAGGTCGACCGAGCCCGCGGCGCGCGGGCCGACCAGCCGCAGCCGCCCGTCCCACGCCGCCTGCTCGCCCTGGTTGCCGATCGCGCTGAAGTAGTGCACGCCGTCGGCCGCGACGTCGTCGATGGCGTCGGTGAGCACGGAGTCGGAGAAGGCCGGCTCCTCGAAGTAGACGACGTCGTCGACCAGCACGTCGGCGCCGCACCCGTCGTCGGGGTCCGCCAGGCGGCGCACGTTGTCGGCGAAGCCCAGCAGCCCGGTGTACGCCGTCGCGAAGCACAGCCGGGCGCCCGGGGCGACGTCGTGCGCGATCTGCAGCATGGCGCGGCCCTCGTCGAAGACCGACCCGGGGTCCGGGTAGTCCTCGAGCACGACCACGTCGTCGGGCAGGTCGCCGCTCGCGACGTCGTCCGCGGCACGCACGGTGAGCTCTTCTCCGGTGACGGTCGAGGCGGCCTGGTCGTAGGAGTCCGAGAGCGCGCCCACGGTGATGCCCGACCCGTCGACGCCGCGGCGCTGCACCCGGTCGGCGCGCTGCAGGCGCACGCCCTGGCTGGTGGCGTCGCCCCGCATCGCCGCGGGGGCGGTCGAGAGGTTGAGGGTGCCGGTCTCGGCCAGCCCGGCGAGGGTGGCCACGGTCTCGTCGGTGGCGAAGCCCTCGAGCGAGCCCTGCGCCTCGTCGCGGGCCGTGACGCGCAGCCCGGCGTCCTCGGCGAGCCCGCGGTACGACGCGTGGTCGACGCCCGCGGCGGGGGTCGCGGTCACCCGCAGCCGCCCGCGGGAGTCACGGGCCGCGAGCCGCTCGGGGGCCAGCCTGACGCCGCTGGCCGAGGAGTCCCGCGGCGCGGCGGCGTCGCCGGTCTTGCCGACGAGGTCCTGCAGGCCGAGGCCCAGGGAGGAGCGGCCGGCCTCGCGGTCGACCGCCGGGTCGGGCTCGGCCGCGCCGGGGGACGGGGAGGTCAGGGTCACGCAGGTGGCGAGCACGGCGGCACCGCTGAGGCCCGCGAGGGCGCGACGGGGCATGAGGTGGTCCTTCGAGCAGGTGGCGGGGGACCCGAGAGGAGGCCGACGCTAGGTGCTCGAGAGGAGCCGGTGGGGCGGTTTCGGGGAAAAGTCCGGACTCAGCCGGTGGTGTCGAGGGTCTCGGCGACCTGCGCGCACCAGGCGTCGGCACGCGGCGCCAGGCCGTCGGAGGCTCCGGCGAGCTCGCAGGTGAGCCAGGTGTCGGTGAAGAGCCCGGCGCGGCGCTCCCGCACGCGGTCGTCCCGCAGGGGGCAGACCTGGTGCACCGACGGACGGCCGAAGGAGTCGTCGACCTCGGCCTCGCAGCCCTCGCGCGCCGCGGCCTGCTCGGTGATCCGCCTGGCGAGCCGGTCGCCCACGGGGCGGGCGAAGATCCAGGCGCGGGCCACCGCGTCGTCACCGCGCCAGGTGCACCCGGTCTCCTGGACGTCGAGGTCGGAGGCGCGCTCGGCCGCGCGGCGTACCGGCCCCCCGAGCGCCGCCTCGACCGACTCCTCGGGCACCAGCTCGCAGAAGTCGATGCGCGGCAGCGCCATCTCAGCCGGGTCGATCTCGGCCACGCCCCGGGGCGGCGGGTCGGGCGCCGGCTCCTCGCCGCTCCCGGAGCAGCCGGAGACGAGCGCCACCGCCAGCAGGACCGGCGCGACACGGCGACGAGCCGAGGAAAGCGACATGCACGGCACCGTACGGATCAGGACCTACGCTGACCAGCGGTCGGACCCTTCCCCCCGCGAGACCCTTCCCCGTCCCCGTCTCCGGCCACCCCACGCCGTGATCAGATTCGAGAGCGTCACCGCGATCTACCCGGGCCACACCGCCCGCGCGCTGGACGACGTCAACGTCCTCGTCGACGAGGGCGAGTTCGTCTTCCTCGTCGGCGAGTCGGGCTCGGGCAAGAGCACCTTCCTGCGGTTGGTGCTGCGCGAGATGAAGGCCGCCCGCGGCAAGGTCTACGTGGCCGGCAAGGACGTCGGCCGGCTGCGCTGGGGGGTGCCCAAGCACCGCCGGCGGGTCGGCACCGTCTTCCAGGACTTCCGGCTGCTGCCGACCAAGACCGTGGCGCAGAACGTCGCCTTCGCGCTCCAGGTGATCGGCAAGCCCCAGGCCCAGATCAAGCAGCTGGTGCCCGAGACCCTCGAGCTGGTCGGGCTCTCCGGGATGGGGCAGCGGATGCCCGACGAGCTCTCCGGTGGCGAGCAGCAGCGCGTGGCCATCGCCCGCGCCTTCGTCAACCGGCCCCAGATCCTGATCGCCGACGAGCCGACCGGCAACCTCGACCCGCACACGAGCGAGGAGATCATGGGTCTGCTCGACCGGATCAACCGCACCGGCACCACCGTCCTGATGGCGACGCACGACGTCGGGGTGGTCGACCAGATGCGCAAGCGCGTGGTCGAGCTCGACGGTGGCCGCGTGGTCCGCGACCAGCTCCGCGGCGTCTACGGCCACAGCTACTGAGAGGCGCTCCCGTGCACCTGCGCTACGTGTTCTCCGAGACCCGCACCGGCCTGCGCCGCAACGTCTCGATGTCCATCGCCCTGATCGTGACCATCTTCGTCTCCCTCACGCTGGTCGGGATGGGGCTGCTGCTGAACTCCCAGGCCGACAAGGCCGAGCGGTTCTGGGGCGACAAGCTGCAGATCACCGTCTTCATGTGCAACGCCAACAGCCAGGTCGCCACCTGCGAGGGCGAGGTGACGGCGGCGCAGAAGGCGACCATCGAGTCGACCATCGCCGCGAGTCCCGAGGTCGACTCCTTCTACTTCCAGGGCAAGGAGAAGGCCTTCGAGACCTGGAAGGAGGTCTACCTCTCCCAGGACAGCGAGCAGCGGGAGATCTACTCCACCGTCACCGCCGACGACATGCAGGAGTCCTACTGGATCAAGCTGAAGGACCCCGAGCAGTTCCAGGGCATCAAGGCCGCGCTCGGCGAGGAGCAGGGCGTGGCCGCCGTGCGCGACCTCCGCGAGGTCCTCAAGCCGATCTACTTCTGGATGACGGCGATGAAGTGGGGTGCCATCTCGGTGGCCGGCTTCCTGCTGATCGCCGCGATCATGCAGGTCGGCAACACCATCCGGATGGCCGCCTACGCGCGCCGCAAGGAGATCGGGATCATGCGCCTGGTCGGCGCCTCCCGGCTCTACATCTCGCTGCCCTTCCTGATCGAGACGCTCGTGGCCGCCACCATCGGCGTGGCGCTGGCCGCCGCCGCGATGCTGACCTTCATGTACGTCGTGATCTACGGCATGCTGCGGCCGACCTCCACGATCGTGGAGTGGGTCGACTGGCAGGACTCCTTCCTGGCCATCGGCGGGGTCGCGGCCATCGGGCTGGCGCTGACGCTGCTGCCCACCCTGCTCATGACACGCAAGTACCTGAAGGTCTGAGGCGCGGTGCGACGACTCTCCCGAACCTCCCGATCCCTCGCCGTGGCGGCGACGCTGGCGCTCACGTGCGCCCTCGTCGCGCCCTCGGCGGGCGCCGACGACCTGCGCGACCGCGACAAGAGGGCCCGCAGCCAGGTGCGCGACGCCCAGGGCGCGCTGCAGGAGTCGAGCCGGCGCGTCAGCAAGGCGCAGGCGCGGCTGGCCGCGGCGCGTGAGCAGCTCAGCGGGGCGCAGGCGCGCCTCGGCGAGGCGCGCGGCGCCCTCGGGCGCGCCCAGGCCGAGGACGCGGCGATGGCCGAGCGCCTGGTCGAGGCCGAGTCCGAGCTGGAGCAGGCCCGCACCGAGCTGGAGCGGGCGAAGGCGAAGGTGCGCTCCCAGCGCGGTGACATCGGCCGCCTCGCCGCGTCGATGTACGCCAACGGCGACCCGCAGCTGGTCGGGCTCTCGATCATGCTCGACTCCCAGGACCCGGCGGAGGCGACCACGCAGCTCAACACCGCCAACGCGCTGATGGACCGTCACACGGTGGTGCTGGCCGAGCTCACCGAGGCCCGGGCCGAGATGGTGCGCCAGGAGCGCCGCGTCGAGGCCGCGACCGAGCGGGTCGCCGCCCAGCGCGCCGCGGCCGCGGAGCGCCTGGCCGCCACCGCGGCGCTCGAGGCCGCGGCCACCGAGGTCGCGGCCGAGGTCCGCACCCTGGTGGGGGAGCGGCGCTCGGCGCGGGCGAGCGCCGTCCGCATCAAGGCCGCCGACCGACGGGCGCTGGCCGCCGCCGAGGCGCAGGCCGCCTCGATCCGCAAGCTGATCCTCGAGCGCGCGGCCAAGCAGCGGGGCGGCTTCCGCGGCGACAGCGGCGGCTTCCTGGGCCGGCCCGTGCCGGGCGGGATCACCTCGCCCTACGGCTACCGGACCCACCCGATCTACGGCTACTGGGGGCTGCACGACGGCACCGACTTCCGCGCCCCCTGCGGCACCGCCAACGTCGCGGTCGGCGCCGGCACGGTGATCTCGCAGCAGTGGAGCGACGTCTACGGCAACCGGCTCTACCTCGACGTGGGGCAGGTCAACGGCAAGAACCTCACCGTGGTCTACAACCACCTCTCCGGGTACGCCGTCAGCAGCGGCGCGCGGGTCAGCCGCGGCCAGACCCTCGGCTACTCGGGCAACACGGGCTGGTCGACCGCGTGCCACCTGCACTTCTCGGTGCTCGAGGACGGCAACCCCGTCGACCCGATGAAGTACCTCTGAGGCCGCCGCACGCCTCTCTGGGATGATGGGCAGATGCCCAAGGAGCAGGGACGCAAGCTGATCGCGCAGAACCGCAAGGCGCGCTACGACTACCACATCGACGACACCTTCGAGGCCGGCATGGTCCTCCAGGGCACCGAGGTGAAGTCGCTGCGCGCCGGCCGCGCCACGCTCGTCGACGGCTTCGCCGAGATCGACCGCGGCGAGGCCTTCCTGCACGGCGTGCACATCCCGGAGTACACCCAGGGCACCTGGACCAACCACGAGCCGCGACGGGTGCGCAAGCTGCTGCTCCACCGCGCCGAGATCGACAAGCTGGAGAGCCGGGTCAACGAGCGCGGCTACACGCTCGTCCCGACCGCGCTCTACTTCAAGGACGGCAAGGCGAAGGTCGAGATCGCGCTCGCACGCGGCAAGAAGTCGCACGACAAGCGCCACGCCATCGCCGCCCGCCAGGCCGACCGGGAGAAGCAGGAGGCGCTCGGCCGTCGCATGAAGGGCATGTCCTAGGACTCGCCGCGTCCTGGCCATTCCCTCCGTGGCGGGTCCGTGGTCGAATGTCCCGGTTCTGCCCGCCCAGCCGGAGGTCCCCCCGCATGCGCCGACGCGCCCTCGCCCTCGTCGTCTCCACCCTGACCGCGCTCGGCCTGGCCGCCCCGGTCGCGCACGCGAGCACCGGCGGCACACGCGACACCGCCAACGTCTACAGCAACGTCGGCCTGATCCTGGCCTACGGCGACGACGGCGGTCGCTACCGCTGCTCGGCCACCCTGATCACCCCCACCGTGCTGCTGACCGCCGCGCACTGCACCGACGGCACCGTGGGCAAGACGTTGGTCGACTTCGACCCGGTGATCGCCGAGCAGCCCCCGGCGCCGTTCCCCGCGGCCGCCGACCCGGCCGCGGGCTACACCTCGGCGGAGATCGCGGCGGCGGGCTTCCGTGCCGGCACGGCCCGGACCCACCCGGCGTACTCCGACTTCACCGACCTCGACAACTGGAACGACGTGGGCGTCGTCGTCCTGGACAGCCCGGCCACCGGCGTGAAGACCTCGCCCGTCGCCGGCGTGGGCACGCTCGACCGGATCAAGAAGAGCGACCTGTCGAAGACCCTCTTCCGCGCGGTCGGCTACGGCACCGAGGTCCGCAAGCCCGAGAGCGGCCCGCAGAAGCCCACCCCCTTCGACTTCCCGCTGGTGCGCCGCTACGTCGACATGCCGGGCCAGAAGCTCACCCCGCAGATCCTGCAGACCAACGGCAACCCCAACGACAACAAGGGCACCGGCGGCACCTGCTTCGGCGACTCCGGTGGCCCCGTCTTCTACGGGGGCCAGGTCGTCGCGGTGACCAGCTACGGCTACACCGACAACTGCCGCTACCTCGGGGGCTACCAGCGCGTCGACATCACCGCGGCCCAGGAGTGGCTGGCCACGGTCACGGGGTGACGGACGACGCCCCGGAGGGCCTCCTCCCCGCCGACGAGCCGCCGGTCGAGGACCTGTGGCGCGGGCTCGGGCTGCCGGGGATCGTCGACGCCCACGTGCACTTCCTGCCGCCGCGGCTGCAGGAGCGGGTCTGGGCGGTCTTCGACCAGGCCGGTCCGAAGATCGGCCGGGAGTGGCCGATCCGCTACCGCGACCCCCACGCGCAGCGCGTCGAGCAGCTGCGCGCCTTCGGGGTGCGGGCCTTCCCGACGCTGCCCTACGCCCACCGGCCGGGCATCGCCGACTGGCTCAACGGGTGGTCCCGCGACTTCGCCGCCGAGGTGCCCGAGTGCCTCGCCTCGGCGACCTTCTACCCCGAGGCCGGGGCGGCGGCGTACGTGCGCGAGGCCCTCGATGCCGGAGTCCGGGTCTTCAAGGTGCACGCGCAGGTGGGGGAGTTCGCGCTCGACGACCCGCTGCTCGACGAGGTGTGGGGGCTGGTCTCCGACGCCGGCGTCCCCGTCGTGACCCACGTGGGCTCCGGTCCGGTGGGCAACGACTTCACCGGCCCGGACCACCTCGGCCGGCTGCTGCGCCGCCACCCGCGGGCGCCGGTCGTGGTCGCCCACATGGGGGCTCCGGAGTACGGCGACTTCCTGGCCCTCGCCGAGCGTCACGACGCCGTCAGGCTCGACACCACCATGGTCTTCACCGGCTTCTTCGACGTCGACGCGCCCTACCCCGACGCGCTGCTCGACCGGCTGGCCGACCTCGGCGAGAAGGTGCTCTTCGGCAGCGACTTCCCGACCATCCCCTACCCCTACCGGGAGCAGGTCGAGGGTGTCGTGGGCCTGCGCGAGCGACACCCGCGGCTCGACGACGCGTGGCTGCGCCGGGTGCTGTGGCACAACGGCGCCGAGCTCTTCGG
>JBQGFI010000140.1:0-11669 GCA_052040065.1 Marmoricola sp. | reverse complement strand
CCCCTCGACCTGCTTGGGCGCGAAGACCGAGGCCTGGCCGTCGAAGCGGTAGATCGAGCCCCACACGTAGGGGATCCCGAGGAAGTACGCCGCGTCGTTGACCATGTAGCGCGTCGCGAAGTTGTCGGTGCCGTCGACGATCAGGTCGTAGCCCTCGAAGACGCGCATCACGTTGTCGTTGTCGAGCCGCTCGTCGTGCACCACGACCTCGACGAGCGGGTTGATCTCCGCGATGGAGTCACGGGCCGAGAGCGCCTTGGGCCGGCCGATGTCGGACTGCCCGTGGATGACCTGGCGCTGCAGGTTGGACTCGTCGACCTCGTCGAACTCCGCGATGCCGAGGGTGCCGACGCCCGCGGCGGCGAGGTAGAGCAGCGCGGGGCTGCCCAGGCCACCGGCGCCGATGACCAGCACCTTGGCGTTCTTCAGGCGCTTCTGCCCGGTCATGCCGACGTCGGGGATGATCAGGTGCCGGCTGTAGCGGCGGACCTCGTCGGTGGTCAGCTCCGCGGCGGGCTCGACCAGCGGGGGCAGCGACGTGCTCGGTGACACTTCTCGACATCTCCTCGGTGCGGTGACGGTGCGTGGAGGCGGAACGCCGGGGACGCCGCGGCTGTTCCCGCTCCTCCTCCATCGTGACGGCCGCCGCCAACGCCGCCTCCCCTGCCCGCCATGTGGACGTCGCCGCAGGTGGCGCGCGAGGCGCGGCCCGTCGCGGCTTGTAGGGTTTCGGCCGTGAGCAGGACCGAGGAGAGCCGCGACAGCGCCCCCGCGCGCGGCGTACGACTGCCGCGCCGGGCACGGCGGGCGCAGCTGCTGACGGCCGCCCGCGAGGTCTTCGTGGCGCAGGGCTACCACGCCGCCGCGATGGACGACATCGCCGAGCGGGCCGGCGTGTCCAAGCCGGTGCTCTACCAGCACTTCCCCGGCAAGCTCGACCTCTACCTGGCGCTGCTCGACGAGTCGTGCACCGCGATGGTCAAGGCGGTCTCCGACGCCCTGGAGGACACCGACGACAACAAGCAGCGCGTGTCGGCGACCATGGCGGCCTTCTACGCCTACGTCACGGCGCCCGACGGCGCCTTCCGGCTGGTCTTCGAGTCCGACCTCACCAACGAGCCCGCCGTGCGGGCCCAGGTCGACCGCGTCACCAACGAGTCGGCACGGCTGATCGCCCACGTGATCTCCGACGACACCGGCCTGCCGGAGGAGCAGTCGCTGCTGCTCGCCGTGTCCCTGGTCGGCATGGGCCAGGTCTCGGCGCGCTTCTGGTTGCAGGAGGCAGGCACGATGTCCCAGGACGACGCCGCGGCCCTGGTCGCGTCGCTCGCCTGGCGCGGCATCGGCGGCTACCCCCGTCACGACGACCGCTGAGCCCACCCGTTCTTCACTCTCTCTAGGAGGTCCCCATGGAGGTCCGCATCGGCGTGCAGCACGCCCAGCGCGAGCTCAGCATCGACGCCACCCTCGACGCCGACGGCATCGAGAAGGCCGTCGCCGCGGCGCTCGGCGGCGGCACGCTCACCCTCGAGGACGCCAAGGGCCGCCGCCTGGTGGTGCCCGGCGACAAGCTCGCCTACGTCGACGTCTCCACGAGCACCGCGGGCCAGGTCGGCTTCCGCAGCTAGCCGGTCGGCTCCCGCGCGTCGTAGGCCGCGCGCGCGGCGACGATCTCCTCGATGTGGTCGCGCGCCCAGCGGTGCAGCACCCCCAGCGGGCCGATCAGGTCGCGACCGAGCTCGGTGAGCTCGTAGTCGACGCGCACCGGGACCACCGCGTGCACGGTGCGCGTCACGAGGCCGTCGCGCTCGAGCTGGCGCAGCGTCTGGGTCAGCATCTTCTGGCTGACCCCCTGGACGGCGCGCGCGATCTCGCCGTAGCGCCGCGGCCCGGCGGCGAGCGTGCCGATCACCAGCACGGTCCACTTGTCGCCGATGCGGTCGAGCAGCTGCCGGCTGGGACACGCCGCGCTGTAGGGGTCGGCGGGGTGGGTCGTCATGGCTCTCCCGGGGGTTGCTAGGGCACTTCGAGGTGCCTGCTCCCCAACGGGAAGCACCCCCGTCGTCTTCCCGTTGCAGGTGCCGACCCGTCCGCACAGCACCCAGGAGATCCCATGTCCCTCGTCGTCACCGGAGCCACCGGCCAGCTCGGCCGCCACGTCGTGGAGTCGCTGCTCGCGCGCGGCGCCGAGCCCGGTGACGTCGTCGCCACCGGCCGCGACCCGCAGCGCCTGGCCGACCTCGCCGAGCGCGGCGTCGACGTGCGCCGCGCCGACTACTCCGACCCCGCCTCGCTCCCCGCGGCCCTCGCCGGCGCCCGGCGGGTGCTGCTCGTCTCGGGCAACGAGTTCGGGCAGCGGGTCGACCAGCACACCGCCGTCGCCCGCGCCGCCGCGGACGCCGGGGTCGAGCTGCTCGCCTACACCAGCGCGCCGTACGCCGCCACGACCTCGCTGCTGCTCGCCGGCGAGCACGCCGGCACCGAGGCGGCGCTCCACGGGCTCGGGCTGCCGCTGGCCCTGCTGCGCAACGCCTGGTACGTCGAGAACTACACCGCGCAGCTGCCGACCTACCGCGAGCACGGCGTGGTCGGCGCCGCCGGCGGGGGCCGGGTCAGCCTCGCGCTGCGCCGCGAGTACGCCGCCGCGGCGGCCACGGTGCGGCTCGGCGGCGACCACGCCGGAGCGACCTACGAGCTGGGCGGGCCCGCCGTCACGCTCGCCGAGCTCGCGGCCGCGATCAGCGAGGTCACCGGCGAGACCATCGGCTACACCGACGTCCCGGTCGCGACCCTGACGGAGATCCTCACCGGCGCCGGCGTGCCCGCCGAGGCCGCCCGCGTCTTCGCCGACGTCGACCGCGGCATCGCGGCGGGCGAGCTCGAGGTGCCCACCGACGACCTCGAGCGCCTGCTCGGCGACGCGCCGCTCCCGCTGCGCGACGCCGTCGCCGAGGCGCTCGGGCGCTGAGGGCTAGGCGACCACCTCGTCGCGGGCGTCCTCGGGCTCCTCGACCTTGCGGATGGTGGAGCGCAGCTCGGCGTGCGGCATCGCGGCCACGGCCACCACGGTGGCCAGGGCGACGAGTCCGGCGATGAAGAAGACGTGCGCGGTGCTGTCGGCGTACGCCGTGCGCACCAGCTCGAGCGCGGCCGGGGGCAGGGCGGAGAGGTCGAGGCTGCCCGAGCTCCCGGACGCGCCGGCGGTGTCGAGGCGGTCGGTCACGCCGTTGGCGAGCACCGCCCCGAGCCCGGCGACGCCGACAGCGCCGCCCAGCGACCGGAAGAAGGTGACCACGCCGCCCGCGGCGCCCACCTCGGTGACGTCGACGGTGTTCTGCACCACGAGCACGAGGTTCTGCATCAGGGCGCCGGTGCCGATGCCCATGACGACCATGTAGGCCGAGAGGTGCCACAGGGCGCTGGCGTGCGAGACCGTGCCCATGAGCAGCAGGCCGGCCGAGAGCAGCACGGCGCCGCCGAGCATGACGGGCTTCCACCGGCCGGTGCGGGTGATGAAGAGGCCCGAGCCGGTGGCGCCGACCAGGTTGCCCACGACGAGCGGCAGCATCAGCAGCCCCGCCTCGGTGGGGGTGTGGCCGCGGGCGACCTGGAAGTACTGGCTCAGGAAGACCGACGCGCCGAACTGCGCCACGCCCACCGCGATGCTGCCGAGGATCGAGAGCCTCGTCATCGTGTCGGCCAGGATGTGCGGCGGCACCAGCGGGTCGCGGTGGCGGCGCTCGACGACGACGGCGGCGGCCAGGGCGACGGCCGTGCCGGCCAGGAAGTACGCCGACTCGCGCGAGACCCAGGCGAAGCTGTCACCGGCGAAGGAGACCCACAGCAGCGGCAGCGAGGCGGCCACGGCGATGAAGACCATGCCGAACCAGTCGATGCGGACCTCGCGGCGGATGGTCTCGACGTGCAGGAACTTCTGCAGCACGCCCAGGCCGAGCAGCGCGAAGGGCACCGCGACCCAGAAGCACCAGCGCCAGCCCGCGGTGTCGACCAGCAGACCGCCGATGAGCGGTCCGGAGACCGTGGCCACGGCCATCACGCCGGCCATGTAGCCGCTGTAGCGGCCGCGCTGCCGCGGCGGGATGATCGCGCCGATGATCGACTGCGACAGCGCGATCAGGCCGCCCATCCCCAGCCCCTGCAGGGCGCGGGCGGCGAGCAGCTGCGGCACGTCCTGCACGGCGCCGGCCGCGAGCGAGCCGACGATGAAGATGCCGATCGCGAGCTGCACCAGCAGCTTCTTGTTGTAGAGGTCGGAGAACTTCGCCCACACCGGGCTGGTCACGGTCCTCGCGAGCAGCGACGCGGGGACCACCCAGGTGTACTGCGTCTGGGAGCCGTCGAGGTCGCCGATGATGGTCGGGAGCGCGGTCGAGACGATCGTCGTGGAGAGGATCGCGACGAAGAGCGCGGAGAGCAGCCCGACCAGCACCTCGAGGATCTCGCGGTGGGTCGGCTCGTGCTCCTCGGGGGCGGCCTGGCGCCCCTCGGCGCGGACGTCGTCGCTGCGGACGTCGGGGGTGGCGGTCATGCCGGGTCCTTCGGGTTCGTGGTGGAGGTGGGGGGTTCGAGGAGGCGCTCGACGAGGTCGTCGACCAGCGAGGTGGCCAGGCGCACGTCGTCGACCGGCCAGTCGCCGAGCCGCTCGGCCAGCCGCCGGGCGAGCGCGTCGCGCACGACGCCGAGGCGGGCGCGTCCGGCCTCGCTGATGGAGACCAGCTCGGCACGGCGGTCGTCGGGGTCGGTGGCCCGGTCGACCAGCGCGGCCTCGGTGAGGGCGCCGAGCTGGCGGCTGACGACCGACGGGCCGCAGCCCAGGCGGGCCGCGATGTGCCCGGGCCGCATCGCGCCGTGGGCGTGCAGCATGCCGAGGACGACGACGTCGCCGCGACGCAGGCCGCCGGCCAGGTCGGCCCACTCGGAGCCGTGCAGCTTCAGCGCCCGGTGGAAGCGGAGCAGCGTCTCGACCAGCTCGCCGACGGCGTGCTCCCGCCCCACCATCATCGTTGACATGCGTCAACGATCTCTTATTGGTTGCCTATGTGCAACTTAAATGGCTGTGGCGTGGGTCACGCGTCGAGCCCCAGGTCCGCCATCCGGCGGGCGTGGTTCTCGGTGAGCCGGGAGAACATCCGGGCGAGCGCGGCGAGGTCCATGCCGGGCCGGTCGACGCCCCCGGCCAGGAGCGCCGCCAGCGAGTCGCGCTCGGCCGCGACGCGCTGGGCCTGCGAGAGCGCCTCCCCCATCAGCCTGAGGCCCCACAGCGCGAGCCGCCCGCCCACGCGCGGGTCGTCGACGATCGCGCGGCGCACCCGGTCGACGACGAAGTCGGCGTAGCCCGCGTGGGCGAGCGAGGCGGTGATCAGCTCCCGCGTCTCGGCGTCGAGGAAGGCCGCGATCTCGACGTAGAAGTCGGCGGCGAGCCCGTCGCCCACGTAGGCCTTGACCAGCCCCTCGAGCCAGTCGGACGGCGCGGTCGAGGCGTGGAAGACGTCGAAGGGCGTGCGGAAGGGCGCCATGGCCGCGAGCGGGTCGGCGCCGAGCTCGGTGATGCGCTCGAGCATCGGCTGGATCAGCCCGAACTGCACGGTGGCCATCTTGGCCAGCGCGAGCTTGTCGGGCAGCGTCGGGGCCATCCGCGCGTCGTCGGTGAGCCGGTCGAAGGCCGCGATCTCGCCGTAGGAGATCGCCCCGAGCAGGTCGACGACGGCGGCGCGGTAGTCGGGGTCCTCGAAGGCGACCGAGGTGACGCCCGAGGTCGACGCAGGAGGCTCCTGACGGGTCGCCGTGGCCGTGGGATCGGGCGACGGTTCGGTCATGGGCGCACCCTACCGATAGACTCGGTGAGAGGTCGCTGGCTCGATGCCCCGTGGATCGGCCGCCCTGGACTCGCTTCCGGATGCTCGCCGGCGCTCGTTTCGAACGCACATGCTCGCCTGGCACGCCCGGGCGCCACACAGAACAGGCAGCATCCTGACCACCACATTCCGCGAGCTCGGGGTCATCCCCGACATCGCCGACGCCCTCGAGCGCGGCGGCATCGTCCACCCCTTCCCGATCCAGGAGATGACCCTCTCCATCGCGCTGATGGGCACCGACCTGATCGGCCAGGCCCGCACCGGCACGGGCAAGACCCTCGCCTTCGGCATCCCCGTGCTGCAGCGCAGCGTCGCCCCCCACGACCCCGACTACGCCGAGCTGGTCGCGCCGGGCAAGCCGCAGGCGCTCGTCGTCGCGCCGACCCGCGAGCTCGCGCTGCAGGTGAGCGCCGACCTGACCCTGGCCGGCTCCGACCGCGGCATCCGCGTGCTCACCGTCTACGGCGGCGTGCCCTACGAGGGGCAGCTCGACGCGCTGAAGGCCGGCGTCGACGTCGTCGTCGGCACCCCCGGCCGCCTCATCGACCTGATGGACAAGCGCGCCCTCGACATCTCGCACGTGAAGTCGCTCGTCCTCGACGAGGCCGACGAGATGCTCGACCTCGGCTTCCTGCCCGACGTGGAGAAGCTGCTGCGCAACACCCCCGAGACCCGTCAGACGATGCTCTTCTCGGCCACCATGCCGGCCGCCATCGTCGGCCTCGCGCGGATGCACATGCGCCACCCGATGAACATCCGCGCCGAGTCCAGCGCCGACAACCAGACGGTGCCGGCGACCGCGCAGTTCATCTACCAGGCCCACGACCTCGACAAGCCCGAGATGATCGGCCGGCTGCTGCAGGCCGAGGGCGCCGACCTGATGATCGTCTTCACCCGCACCAAGCGGCAGGCGCAGCGGGTCGCCGACGACCTCACCGAGCGCGGCTTCAAGGCCAGCTCGCTGCACGGCGACATGACCCAGGTCGCCCGCGAGAAGGCGATGGCCAAGTTCCGCAACGACGAGCTGCAGGTGCTGGTCGCCACCGACGTCGCCGCCCGCGGCATCGACGTGACCGGCGTGACGCACGTCGTCAACTACACCTGCCCCGAGGACGACAAGACCTACGTCCACCGGATCGGCCGCACCGGCCGCGCCGGCGCCACCGGCATCGCCATCACCTTCGTCGACTGGGCCGACCTGCACCGCTGGAAGATGATCAACAAGGCGCTCGAGCTGCCCTTCGACGAGCCGCTGGAGACCTACTCCAGCTCCGAGCACTTCTTCCACGACCAGGGCATCGTGCCCGGCACCAAGGGTCGCGTCATCCCCGAGGGCGAGATCGTGATCCCCCGCCGCGACACGGGCAAGGGCGGCCGCGGCGGCGGGCGCTCCTCCGACCGCGGCGGCCAGGGCGGCGGCCAGGGCGGTCGCGACCGCTCGCGCGGCGGACGCGGCTCGGCGGGCGGCTCCCCGGAGAAGGCGACCGCCGGCTCCGGGTCGGCCTCCGACACCAGCTCCGGCGAGGGCGGCTCCGGCCGCTCCCGCAACCGCCGCCGCCGGCGTACCCGCGGCGGCAAGTCCGCCGGCGACGCCCAGGGCTGAGCGGCCCGCGGTTTCACCAGTTGACTGGTGAAGCCGGCACCTGCCTGCTGGAGCTGCAGCGGGGACGTGCCGGTCTCACCAGTCGACGTGGGAGACCAGCAGCCGAGGTCAGACCCGCTCGAGCAGTCCCTTGGCGACCTCGCGGTAGGCCTGGGCGCCCTTGTTGGAGCGGGAGGTCCGCAGGATCGAGCGGCCGGCGGCGGGCGCCTCGGCGAAGCGGATCGACTTGGGGATCGGCGGCTCGACGACGTCGAGGTCGTAGGTCTCCGAGATCGTCTCCAGCACGGTGCGGGCGTGGTTGGTGCGGCCGTCGTAGAGCGTCGGCAGCACGCCCCACACCTCGAGGTCGCGGTTGGTGAAGCGCTTGACGTCGTGCACCGTGTCGAGCAGCTGCCCCACGCCCCGGTGGCTGAGGGTCTCGCACTGCAGCGGGATCAGCACCCCGTCGGCGGCGGTCAGCGCGGCCACGGTCAGCACCCCGAGCGACGGCGGGCAGTCGAGCAGCACCCAGTCGTAGTCGTCGGCGTCCTCGACGGCCGTGCGGATGACGTACTCGCGGCCGGTGCGGGTGAGCAGGTCGGCCTCGGCGCGGGCGAGCTCGATGGTCGCCGGCAGCAGGTCGACGCCGTCCTCGGTGGCGAGGATGACCTCGCTCGGGTCCAGGCCCTTGGTGAGCACGTGGTGCACCGAGACCTCGAGGTCCTCGGGGTCGATGCCGAGGCTGAAGGTCAGGCACGCCTGGGGGTCGAGGTCGACGAGCAGCACGCGCTGGCCGAGCTCGGCGAGGGCGGCGCCCAGGGAGGCGACCGTGGTGGTCTTGGCGACCCCACCCTTCTGGTTGGCCACAGCCACGACATGAGTGCTCATCGAGGCTCATTGTGCCCCGCGGCCCCGCCGGGGTGAACGCCCCCTCACCAGGTGGGACGTGGACCGCCGAACGGCATCTCCAGCGCCTCGGGTCCGAAGCCGGTCACGTCAGCCAGCAGCCACTCGTCGTGGAGCAGCAGCGCCGACGACGCCGGCTTCATCACCAGCCACAGCCAGCGGCCCTCGGCCTCCCCGGCGAAGACCGCCCGGGCGAGCAGCTCCTGGTCACCGGCCTGCTCGCCGTCGACCAGCCAGAGCGGGACGGTGCGACCCCCGGCGCGCACGTGCACCGCGGGCGGCCCGTGGCTGACCTGCGGCCCGGGGTCGTCGTACGCCGTGCCGCTGCAGCGGGCGCCGAGGCCCACCCCCGGCTCCTCGGAGACCACCGTGACCTCGACCTCGCCGTCGAGGTCGCTGGTGCCGACGGTGGTGGTGACCGTCGCCCGGACCCGCGTGTCGCCCACGCAGCCGAAGTCGGCGATCGACCAGCCGGGGCTCATCGGCCACGGCAGGTAGGTGGGCATGTCGTCGATGCGGGCCACCAGCTCGGCGAAGGACTCGTAGTCGGCGCGGTCGGGCCGCCACAGCGGGTCGGTGCGGCCGTGGAGGCTGCAGGCGAAGGCCGCGCCCTCACCGGACACCGGCGAGGTGCACCTGGGGCAGGACGCCGCGAGCGACACGAGCCGAAGGGTAGTGCTCAGGCGTTCCAGCGCGCCACGGCCGGAGACTCCCGCTCCCACGCGAGCACCGAGACCGTCGCGGTGCCGAGGAGGAAGTGCTGGCCCGACTCGGGCGGCAGGCCCAGCCAGCGTGCCGCGAGCACGCGGGAGGCGTGGCCGTGGCTGAAGACCAGGGTGCGGCCGTCGTGCGACCGCGCCCGCTCGACGACCCGGTCGAGCCGGGTCGCGACCTCGGTGGCGCTCTCGCCGCCGGGGCACGGGTGCGACCAGACGGTCCAGCCGGGCACCGTCTCGCGGATCTCGGGCGTGGTGACGCCCTCGTAGTCGCCGTAGGCCCACTCGGTGAGGGCGTCGGTCGACTCGGGGTCCGCGAACCCCGCGAGCAGCGCCGTACGGCGTGCGCGGACGCGCGGGCTGCTCAGCACGAGGTCGAAGTCGGCCGGGTCCAGCCGCTCGGCCAGGGTGCGGGCGACGCGCTCGCCCTCCTCGGTCAGGTCGAGCTCGGTGGTCGAGGTGTGCCGCCCGTCGCGGCTCCACTCGGTCTCGCCGTGGCGGACGACCCAGAGCTCACTGGTCGGCATCGCGCCCGGGCCAGTTCTTGTCCGGCTGCGGCACGGGCCGGCCGGGCTGCTCGCCGCCGCGCGCCTCCAGGTAGGACTCCTTGGGCACCATCACCTTGCGGCGGAAGACGCAGACGACCTTGCCGTCCTGGTTGTAGCCGATGGTCTCGACGTGCACCACGCCCCGGTCGTCCTTGCTCGTGCTCTCCCACTTGTCGAGCACGGTGGTCTCGCCGTAGAGCGTGTCGCCGTGGAAGGTCGGCGCCACGTGCCGCAGCGACTCGATCTCCAGGTTGGCGATGGCCTTGCCGGAGACGTCGGGCACGCTCATGCCGAGCAGGATCGAGTAGACGTAGTTGCCCACCACGACGTTCTTGCCGAACTGCGTGGTCTCCCCCGCGTAGTGCGCGTCCAGGTGCAGCGGGTGGTGGTTCATGGTCAGCAGGCAGAACAGGTGGTCGTCGTACTCCGTGACCGTCTTGCCGGGCCAGTGCCGGTAGGTCGCGCCGACCTCGAACTCCTCGTAGCTGCGTCCGAACTGCATGTCCGCACCCTAGGGGCCGGGCGGCTCACGCGGACAGGCCCGTGGGATTGATCACGACCCGCCCCTCGTGACGCGGCCTCGTGCCCCCTCCTCGGGGACCGTCCTTCGAGACGCCCGCTCGTCCCTCGCGGCCTCCTCAGGAACCGCCCCCGCCGGCCTTGCGGCGGTGCAGCTTCGGCGCCCCGCCCACGACCTCCGAGCCGTGCGCCTTCGACTTGGCGTCGGCGTGGTCGTCCGGGTGCTTCGCGCCCGCCTTGCGGTCGAGCGCCTCGCGCATCTTGGCCTTCAGGTCGTCGTTGGCGTGCTGCTCGGCCATGGTGGATCCCTTCGCTCGACGGTGGACACCCCCACCCTCGCAGGGCACGGCGCTCACGGCGAGGGACTTTCCCGCTCCCAGACGACGGGGACGCCGTGCGGCGCCGCGACGCCGAGCACCCGCTCGACGCCGTCGCCCGGCCAGCACCGCAGCGTCACGAGCATCTCGCGGGGACCGTCGGGCGCCCGGCGGCGCGGCTCCATGGCGACGTGGGCGACGGGTGCCGAGGCGGTGGCCGCCGCGCCGAGCTGCTCGATCCGGGCGGTGACGTCGTCGCGCTCCCCCGCGTCGAGGTACTGCCACATCACGCTGTGCCACACCACCGTCACGGCCCCCTCGCGCGGCTCGACCTCGGCCAGCAGCCGGCGCGCGGTGCTGCGGCGCACGTCGACGGGGTGGCGCTGGGCGAGCTCGAGGGCACGACGCAGCCGCTCGTGCCGGTCGACCTGGTCGGCCCAGACGTACGCCGTGAGCACCAGCCGGCCGTGCGTCGTCCGCACGTCGACCGGGTGGGGGTCGCAGCCGACGGGGTCGACCAGGCGCAGGCCCGACCACGGTGGGGGCGTCGGCCCCTCCCAGGCGCCCTCGGGGAGCGGCAGCCGGTCGGCCAGCAGGTTCAGCCCGCCCGAGGAGCCGAGCTCGACCAGCCGCACCGGGAGCCGCGCCGCCGCGGGCAGGTGGCGCAGCGCGCCCACCAGGGCGGCCGCACGACCGACCTCGTTGGTCTGCGGCGGCCGGTCGAGCCACTGCGCCACGAGGTCGGGCTCGCGGGCCAGCAGGTCGAGCACGGCGGCCGTGCCGGCGTCGTCGTCCCAGGTGCCGCCGACGCTGGGCCAGTACGCCGCCAGCACCCCCGCGCGGCGCTCCAGCACCAGCCGGTGCACGCTGCCGAGCAGGCGCAGCGCCAGGGCGCTCGGGCCGGGGTCGTGCTCGTGCCCGCGCAGGACCCGGGCCGTCGGCCCGCCGGCCGCGAGGTCGTCGGCGAGGCGCTCGAGCAGCGCGGCGTACATCGGCGAGCCCAGCTCGCCGCACCCGCGTGCCTGCTCCCGCAGCGCCGCCTCGGCCTCCACGGCTCAGCCCTTGAGGGCGTACTCCTTGAGCAGGCTGCGCCCGATGATCATCTTCTGGATGTCGGCGGTGCCCTCGCCGATCAGCAGGAAGGCGACCTCGCGGTAGAGCCGCTCGATCTCGTACTCCTTGGAGTAGCCGTAGCCGCCGTGGAT